>JAEUKL010000277.1 GCA_016793005.1 Rhodospirillaceae bacterium
GGCGGGTTCCGGTGGGCTTTTACGGGGCGGCCGCTTTGTTTGTTTTTTTTTTTTCACACATCACCCCCCCCGCGGGTGGGCGGCCCCCCCCCCCCCCCCCCCGCGGGGGGTGGGGGGGGGGGTGGGGGCACAAGTCGATGACGCAAGATTGAGTTCTGAGGAGCTAAAATGTCTGAAACGTTTGACGTCATCGTGATCGGTGGTGGGCCCGGTGGTTATGTCTGCGCGATCCGCGCGGCCCAGCTGGGTTTAAAAACGGCTTGCGTTGAAAACCGCGGCACGCTGGGCGGCACCTGTTTGAACGTCGGCTGCATTCCGTCGAAAGCGCTGCTGCAATCCTCGCACTTGTTCGAGGAAGCCAATCATGGCTTCTCCGCGCACGGTATTAAAGTCTCGAAGGTCGAGCTTGATCTCGCCACCATGATGGCCCGCAAGGACGACGTGGTGAAGCAGAACACCACCGGCATCGAATTCCTGTTCAAGAAAAACAAGGTTTCCTATCTCAAAGGCACCGGCAAAATCACCAAAGCCGCGCAAGGTGCGCATCAGGTGTCGGTGAAGGATTTCGACGGCAAGGAAACCACCTACACCACCAAGTACGTTGTGATCGCGACCGGTTCGGAAGTGACTCCGCTGCCGGGCATCACCATCGATGAAAAGCAGATCGTCTCATCCACGGGCGCGCTTGCTTTGGGTAAGGTGCCGAAGTCACTGGTGGTCATCGGCGCGGGCGTGATCGGGCTCGAAATGGGTTCGGTGTGGCGCCGCTTAGGTGCCGACGTCACTGTCATCGAGTTTCTGGATTTCATTTTGCCGCCCATGGACGGCGAGGTGCGCAAGCAAATGCAGCGCATTTTGGAGAAGCAGGGCCTTAAGTTTGAATTGGGCCAGAAGGTCACCAAAGCGGTTGCGGCCAAAGGCGGCGTGACCTTGACCGTTGAACCTGCCAAAGGTGGCGACGCCAAAGAAATCAAAGCTGATACGGTGCTGGTGGCCGTGGGCCGCCGTCCCTACACAGCAGGCTTGGGCCTCGACACTGTCGGCGTGAAGATGACCAACCGCGGCTTCGTGGAAGCCGACACGCACTACCAAACCAACATCGAAGGCATTTTCGCCATCGGTGACGTCATCGGCGGCATGATGCTGGCGCACAAGGCCGAGGACGAAGGTGTGGCTGTGGCCGAACTGATGGCCGGTCAAACCGCGCACATCAATTACGATGCCATTGCCTCGGTGGTCTACACGTGGCCCGAAGTGGCGGGCATCGGCAAAACCGAAGAGCAATTGAAAGAAGCAGGTGTTGCGTATAAAGCGGGCAAGTTCCCTTTCACCGCCAACAGCCGCGCGCGCGCCAATGGCGATATTGACGGTTTCGTGAAGGTGCTGGCCGATGCGGCAACCGACCGCGTTCTGGGCTGCCACATCATCGGGCCGTCGGGCGGCGACCTGATTATGGAAATCGCTGTCGCCATGGAATTCGGCGCTTCATCCGAGGACATTGCCCGCACCTGCCATGCCCACCCGCAATTGGGTGAAGCGGTGAAGGAAGCGGCGCTGAACGTCGAGAAGCGCGCGATTCACATCTAACGCGTCAGCGCTTTTCATGTTCTTCACATAAGCCCCCCGCAAATCTCCTGCAGAAACAGGAACGGGGCATGGTAGATTTCGGGCCATGTCTCGTTATGCCCCGACCGTGGCCGTCATCATTCCGGCCTATAACGCCGCCGCGACGCTGGACCGCACCCTGAAAAGCGCTGTGGCGTCATTGCGCCATTGCGTTGATGCCGCGGGCTTGACGGTCGAGGCGGACATCATTGTCGTGGATGACCGCTCCACCGACGACACACCAAACATCGTCAAGCGCTGGGCCCAGCAATACCCGACCGTGAAACTGCACATCAATGCCGAGAACCGGGGCCCAGGCTTCGCGCGTAACGAAGGTGTGCGCCAAACATCCGCGCAGTACCTCTTTTTTCTCGATGCCGATGATGTGTTCTACGACAATCATATCCATACGTGTTTGGCGGCGCTTCTGGCCGACGACGCGCTGGGTTACGTCTTTACGCGCATGAAGATCGACATGCCCATGCATCCCGAATGGCGCGATTCGCTGGATGAAAGCTGCCCCATCAATTTTTGCGTCAGAAGAGTGTGGCACGAGTGGATCAAAGGTTTCGCCGAAGAAGAAGACTTCCGCACCTACCGCACGGAAGATACGCTGTACCGCATGTGTCTGCGCAAACTGGTGAAGCACAAGAAGATCGATGTGGAAACCTGCGAACAGTTCATCTCGCCCGGCAATGCGCTTGATCGTCAGCGCCAGAAACTCGCCATGTCCAAGGCCGACTGGGCGAAAAGCGGCATCAGTGATGGGTTTGTCATGACCGACCAGATGAAAGAGGTCAGCTTGGACCGGCTGATGCACGTTGAGCGCATCGCGGGTAGGGTCTAGGCGCATGTTTTTGCCCATCGGGGATGATAATCCTCACATCAAATTTCCCATCGTGAATTATGCCGTTATCGCCATTTGTGTGGCGGTGTATGTGTGGCAATTCACACTGACCCCGCGGCAGGAAGAAATTTTTGTCCTCACGTTCGGCTTGGTGCCGGGCGACTTGATGGGACTGTCGCGTGCTATCGACCGGCCCTCAGCGCTGATCACCACGTTTACGTCGATGTTTATGCACGGCGGGTTCATGCATTTGGCCGGCAACATGCTTTACCTTTGGATTTTTGGCGACAACATCGAAGCGTCGCTGGGTTCGAAGCGATATCTCATTTTCTATCTCATCTGTGGCGTTGCCGCAGCGCTCGCGCAAATTATCGCAGCACCCGGCTCCGATGTGCCCATGGTCGGTGCGTCGGGTGCCATCTCTGGCGTGCTCGGCGCTTATATGATGCTGCACCCCAAAGCCAACATCCGTGTACTAGTGTGGATCATCATCTACGTCTCGGTGTGGAATATTCCGGCGTTCATTGTGCTGGGCTTCTGGATCGGCGGGCAGTTGCTCAGTTCCATAAGCGTCGACCCGGGCCAGCCGGGCATTGCCTTCATGGCGCACATCGGCGGGTTCGTCGCGGGCGCGGTGCTGGTGTTCTTCTTCAAGAAGCGCGATGTACGCGCCTTCGAGCCCGCGCAAACACGCGCATTTTCGCATTATGAACGGCCCATTCGCATCCGGCGCGGCGGCTCGGTGCCGCGCGCGGGCGGACCACGCGGGCCATGGGACTAAGAGAGCATGACCGGCATCATTTCCATTTCCAATCTCACCAAAACCTATGCCTCGGGTTTAAAGGCTCTCAGCAACATCAATCTCGACATCAAAAAGGGCGAGATTTTTGCGCTGTTGGGTCCGAACGGGGCGGGTAAAACCACACTGATCAGCATTGTTTGCGGCATCGTCAATGCGACCTCAGGGACTATCACGGCCGATGGTCACGACATCATCAAAGACTACCGCGCTGCGCGCGCGAAAATCGGCTTGGTGCCGCAGGAACTGACCACCGATGCCTTTGAGACCGTGTGGGCCACCACCACCTTCAGCCGCGGGCTGTTCGGCTGCGCGCCGAACACAGCCCACATCGAGAAAGTCCTGCGGGATTTGTCGCTATGGGACAAGCGCAACGACAAGATCATGGCGCTCTCGGGCGGCATGAAGCGCCGCGTGATGATTGCAAAGGCTTTGGCGCACGAGCCGCAAATCCTGTTCCTCGATGAACCGACGGCGGGCGTGGACGTGGAGCTGCGCCGTGACATGTGGGAATTGGTGCGTCAACTGCGCGCGAGCGGCGTGACGATTATTCTGACTACGCACTACATCGAAGAAGCTGAAGAAATGGCCGACCGGGTTGGTGTCATCAGCAAGGGTGAGATTATCCTGGTGGAAGATAAAGCTGCGTTAATGAAAAAGATGGGCAAGAAGCAGCTCACGCTGCAACTGCAAGACGCCATGGCCGCGATCCCGCCGGAACTGGCGGAATGGAAGCTGTCCTTGAAAGCCGATGGCCACGAGCTGGAATACGTATTCGACGCCAATGCCGAACGGACAGGCGTGCCGTCACTGTTGCGGCGTATGACCGATCTGGGGATCGGCTTTAAAGATCTGAAAACCGAGCAAAGCTCGCTTGAGGATATTTTTGTCAGCCTTGTCAGCACGCGCGCCGGAGGTGCATCATGACGTTCAACCGTTATGGCGTGTGGGCCATCTACCGCTTCGAAATGGCGCGGTTCTTGCGGACCGGCGTGCAAAGCGTGCTGACACCCGTGCTCACCACGTCGCTGTATTTCATCGTCTTCGGTTCGGCTATCGGTTCGCGCATGAGCGAAGTGGGCGGCGTGCCCTACGGCGCATTCATCGTGCCGGGCCTTATCATGCTGTCGTTGTTCACCGAAAGCATTTCCAATGCGTCGTTCGGCATTTACTTCCCAAAGTTCACCGGCACGATTTATGAACTTTTGTCCGCACCGGTTTCGTACCTGGAAATCGTTGCGGCCTATGTCGGGGCGGCGGCCACCAAGTCGATCATGCTGGGGCTCATCATCCTCGCCACATCGGCCTTCTTCGTCCCGATCCAGATTCTCCACCCCGGCGTGATGATCCTGTTCTTGGTGCTCACGGCGCTCAGTTTCTGCCTGTTTGGGTTCATCATGGGCATCTGGGCCAAAGGCTGGGAGCAGATGTCGTTTATTCCCATGCTTGTGGTCACGCCGCTGACGTTCTTAGGCGGCGCCTTCTATTCTATCGACATGCTGCCGCCGGCCTGGCGCACGGTCACGCTCTTCAATCCGGTCGTATATCTGATCAGTGGTTTCCGCTGGAGCTTCTACGGAAAGTCGGATGTCGCGATCGAAATCAGCCTTGCCGCCATCTTCGGGTTTTTGCTGCTGTGCCTGGGCGTTGTCGCCTGGATCTTCAAGACAGGCTACAGGCTGAAAAACTAACTACTTTTTCGCGCGCGGATGTGTTTTGGCGTAAACGCTCGTCAGCTGCGCGGCATCCACAGCCGTATAACGCTGCGTCGTCGACAGCGATGCGTGGCCCAGCAGTTCTTGAATGGTGCGCAAGTCGCCACCCTTCGAGAGCAAATGCGTTGCAAAGCTGTGACGCAAGGCATGTGGTGTTGCACTTTCATCAAGCCCCAACAAAGCCCGCACATGGCGAACTTGGCGTTGCACCACGCCGGGGTTCAGGGCCTTACCGCGCGCGCCTACAAACAGTGGTGCGTCTTTGTCGGCTGAGAAGGGGCAAAGGCGGCGATATTCCGTAATTGCTTCGCGCACCACGCTTAAGACCGGGACAATGCGTTCTTTGCGGCCTTTACCCATCACGCGCAGCGTATCGCCTTTGGGGATGTCGCCGCACGTCAGGCTCAAGGCCTCGCCGATACGTAAGCCACACCCATACAGCAGCAGCATCAGCGCGGTGTCGCGTGCGCCCAGCCAGGGCTCATTGTGGGTTTCGCCGATGGCGCGGATGGCATCAAGCGCATCGTCTTCACGCAAGGCTTTGGGCACGCTTTTGGGCAGTTTCGGTGTTTTTACCGTGTTGACCGCCGGGTTGTGCAACACATTCTCACGCTCAAGGTACTTGAAGAAATTGCGCAAGGTGGACATGCCGCGCGCCACGGAACTGCGCGCAATTCCCAATGTATTGCGTTGGGCCAGGTAAGCGCGAAAGTCGGCAGGCTTTAAGGATGCAAGTGCCGCCACATCGGGGTCGTCGCCGATGTGTTGCGTGATAAACGTCAGGAAAGCAGAGAGATCGCGGCTATAGGCATCAACGGTGTGATCAGACGCGCGGCGTTCCGCGCGCAGCCACGCACGCCAGCTTTCAATCGCCGCGCTTAAATCCTTCGCTGCGGCAAAATGGATAATGCGATCCGTTAGAGTTGAAGCGTCCACCAGCGGCCCACGGCGTAGCGGGTCACGTGCCCCAGGAACGCGATCAGTTCGGTGCCTTGGTCGGCATCGAAGAAGCCCGGGGTGCGGCAGCCCACGGCAAAAATGCCTTCAGGCAAACCTTCGCCGGCTTCAAGGCGAATCAACGCATCAGAGCGGATCAGATCAGCCGAAGCCCCATACAACGCCGGCTCGCCGGTCATGTCTGGGCGCACGTGGCTGGCTTTGCCTTGCAGCACGTAATCAACCGAACCTGCTTCCAGCGCACGCACGGCATGGCCGGCATCGGCGGGCAACGTATCGGTTTCAAAGGCAATGGTGACGGCATCCACACCTAAGTGCAGGGGCAACTCGTCACGCAGAATTTCATTCAGCTCGGCGAAGTCGCGCGCATAGAGAAGGGCCAGTGTGCATTCCATGGAGCGCTCGACCAGCGACATGTTGGCGCGGGTGGTGTTTACCAGGCTTTCCGACGAATTTTTTAAGTCATCGACCTGACGGCGCAGGCGGTCGACGACAAAGCGTTGCATGTCGACGACAACGGATTCGGTTTCAAAGGTGCGCTCGGGCGAAATCGCGGCCAAGAGGTCGGGGTTGTTCAACAGCACCCGCGGATTGCGGCGCAAGTATGCGATCACATCCTGCTCGCGCAACTCGACGCGATTTTCCGAAGCGGCTTTCGCCCCCAACTTGAACTGATCGGCCATGGCACCCTTTCCCCTGACGCGCACCGGGTGGTCCGTGGTTTCACCAGCCGCCGGAGATTCGTTCTCTGGTGGCCGCCCAGACCGGTCATTGTCCCGCCGCGTCGGCATTTTGGATGACGAAAGCCTTAAATGATCGACTGACCCGTTTTGGCCCAATCATCCATGAATGCTTTTAACCCTTTGTCGGTTAACGGATGGTTGAACATCTGACGCAAGGTCGAGGGCGGCATGGTGGAGACATGCGCGCCCATCTTGGCGGCGGCCACTACATGCTGGGGCCCGCGAATCGAGGCCACCAAGACCTCGGTCTTGAAGCTGTAGGCCTTATATATGGTGCAGATGTCTTGGATCAGGGCCATGCCGTCGGCGCCGATATCGTCCAGGCGACCCACGAAGGGCGAAATGAAGCTGGCGCCGGCTTTGGCGGCCAGGAGCGCCTGCGCGGGCGAGAAGCACAGTGTCACGTTGACCATGCAGCCGTCATTTGAAAGCGCCTTGCAGGTCTTCAAGCCATCGGGCGTCAGCGGCACTTTGATGGTGACGTTTTTGGCAATTTTGCGCAGCACGGCGGCTTCTTTCATCATGGTTTCATGATCGAGCGCGGTCACTTCGGCGCTGACGGGGCCCGGCACCACGGCGCAAATTTCAGCGATCAGGTCCACGAACTTTTTGCCCGACTTGGCAGCCAAGGATGGGTTGGTGGTGACACCATCAACCATGCCGGTCGCGGCCAAATCCTTGATCTCTTTAATGTCGGCGGTGTCGATAAAAAATTTCATGGCAGCTTTCGTCGCTAAATTAGAGTGAAGATACGTGCGGCTAGGAGTTGCACCCAAGCGCGCCGCAAGGCAACAGTGTAATGGATGCCGACCGATCCTGCCACCAACCGTCCGCCCGATTTATTAGCCCCTGTGAATAACTCTGGGGTTGACGATACGCATTTAAAAACGCGTTTCGAGCCGGGCGAGATTGTGTGCGTGGTTCTGCCGCTGCCGATTGAGGCCGCCTACGACTATAAAGTGCCCGAGCATGAAGTGCTCGTTTTGGGCGACGTCGTTGAAGTGCCCTTGGGCCGCCGCTTTGAAGTGGGCGTGGTGTGGGGGGCTGGCAAGGGTGATGTGGCCGCCCACAAAATAAAACCTGTTGTACAGCGCGTCGGCGTGCCGCCGCTGCCCGATGTGTCGCGGAAGTTTATCGATTGGGTTGCGGCCTACACCTTGCAGCCCACCGGTGCGGTCTTGCGCATGACGCTGAACCCCGCGCGCCGCTGGCAACCGCCCACACCCCCGACCGTGATTGCCGCCGCAGGACCAAGCCTGGAAACGGCCGGCGTAAAGCCCACACCTGCGCGGCAGAAAATCATGGCGGCCGTTGCCAAGGGCCAAACGTTCGAAACCATGAGCCAGATGGCGAAGATGATCGGTGTGAGTGCGGGCGTGATCCGCGACCTCATTGATGTCGGCGTGCTGATGCAGAAAGTCGTCAGTGATGGGACGGGGGCCGCGCGCTTGCCCGCCGCGCCGAAGCTGGAGGCCGCACAGAAAAATGCGGCTGAAGCCATTTCCGAGAAACTGGATCAGGGTTTTTCCACCACGGTGCTGGATGGTGTGACGGGTTCGGGCAAAACAGAAGTCTATTTCGAAGCCATCGCAAAAGTGATCGAGAACGCCGGGCAAGCCCTGGTTTTACTGCCTGAAATCGCACTGACGTCGCAGTGGATGTCGCGCTTCATCGCGCGCTTTGGGTTCGCGCCGACCGAGTGGCATTCGGACTTAAGCGGCAAACAGCGCCGTGAGAACTGGCTGAGCTGTGCCACGGGCGAAGCGCATGTGGTGGTGGGCGCGCGCTCGGCCTTGTTCCTGCCGTTTAAAGACTTGCGCCTGATCATCGTCGATGAAGAGCACGAAGGGGCATTCAAGCAGGAAGAGGGCGTGATTTATCACGCACGGGATATGTCTGTCGTGCGCGCGCGGGAAGGCAAAATTCCCATCGTGCTCTCCAGCGCCACGCCGTCACTGGAAACCATGATCAACGTGCAGGCGGGGCGTTACAACGAAGTGCATTTGCCCACGCGCTTCGGTGCAGCGGTGTTGCCGAAAATAGATGTGATCGATTTGAAGCAGCATAAGCCCGAGAAAGGGCACTGGGGCCGCGCGTGGCTGGCGCCGCCGCTTGTGAACGCCATCAATCAGGCGCTAAAGCAAAATGAACAAACGCTTTTGTTTCTGAACCGCCGTGGCTATGCGCCGCTGACGTTGTGCAACACGTGCGGGCATCGGCTGCACTGTCCGCAGTGTACCGCGTGGTTGGTCGAGCACCGGCTGACCCGACGCCTCCAATGTCATCACTGCGGCTATAACGCGCCGAAGCCCGCTTCGTGCAGTGCCTGCGGCGCCAAAGATTCGTTTGTGGCCTGTGGCCCCGGAATTGAGCGTGTGGCTGAAGAAGCTCAAGCGCGCTGGCCCGACGCGCGGCTGAAAATGGTGGCGAGCGACACGTTGGATCGCCCCTCGGCGGTCGCCGAACTCATTGACGACATTTTGCAGCACCGCATCGACATTCTGGTGGGCACGCAAGTGCTGGCCAAAGGCCACCACTTCCCGAATCTGACTTTGGTGGGCGTGGTGGATGCCGACCTGGGCTTGTCGAGTTGGGATTTGCGTGCCGCCGAGCGCACCTACCAATTGCTGCACCAAGTCTCGGGCCGGGCTGGCCGCGCCGAGCGCCAGGGGCGGGTTCTGCTTCAAACCCACGACCCGGCCCACCCGGTCATGCAGGCGCTCGTATCCGGGAATGACGCCGACTTTTACGCCCGCGAATCCGAGGGGCGGGAGATGCTGGCCATGCCCCCCTTTGGGCGTCTGACGGCCCTGATTCTGTCGGGGCCTGAGGAAATCGCGGTTAAGGCCACCGGCGAGGCCTTGGCCCGGATGGCCCCCCAAGGGGACGGGATCGAGGTTTTAGGGCCTGCGCCCGCCTTTATGGCGCTGCTTCGGGGGCAGCACCGGTACCGTATGCTCTTGAAAACAAGGCGCGATATGAAGCCGCAAGGCCTCGTTCAGGCCTGGCTGGAGCGGGTGAGGGTGCCTAATGCGGTTCGGATCCAGATTGACGTGGACCCTTATAGTTTTTTCTAAATGGGCAGCTTCTTCTAAATGGGCTTAATGCTTTTAATAACGACCTTGTGGGGCCCGGTCTGTTGCAACGCAAATGTCGGTATGCTACCAACCCGCCGTCAATGGGCGACCCCCTCCGGGGTGGTCTAAAAAATTCATTGATATCAATGGCTTATAATAGCCTGTCACGCCCGCCAGGGCGCTCTGGTTCCGACGTTGGTTCTCAGGGCTTCGCGCAGGCTGATGGTATGGCTAAAGGGACGAGTTCTAAGTGTCGGGGCAAGCAGAACAAGCAGGTGGGTTGGCAACGCGTTATGCGTCCGCCCTTTATGATCTGGCCGACGAGCAAGGCGCGCTCGATACCGTCGCCGGTGATCTGAAATCCTTACGCCAAATGATCGATGACAGCGACGATTTCCGCCGCTTCATCAAAAGCCCGGTTCTGACGCGCACCGAACAGGGTTCGGCCATCAAAGCGATCTCCGAGAAGGCTGCGCTGTCGGCCCTCACGCAAAAATTCTTAGGCTTGGCTGCGGCGAACCGCCGTCTGTTCGCGCTGCCGGGCATCATCACTGCCTTCCTGACCACGCTGGCCACGCGCCGCGGTGAAGTGGCGGCCGAAGTAACTTCGGCGGCTGCATTGTCGGAAGCGCAACTGGGCGCCATCTCGGCGGCCTTGAAGCAAACCGTTGGGCGCACCGTTGCGCTCACGTCGAAAGTCGATTCCTCCATCCTGGGCGGCCTGATCGTGAAGGTCGGTTCACGGATGGTGGACAGTTCAATCAAATCCAAACTTCAACGTCTGAAGCTCGCCATGAAAGGGGTCGGATAATGGATATCCGCGCCGCAGAAATTTCTGCAATTCTTAAGCAGCAAATCGCCAATTTCGGTACCGAAGCCGAATCAGCCGAAGTGGGCCAAGTGCTCTCGGTTGGTGACGGTATCGCCCGCATCCACGGCCTCGACAACGTGCAGGCCGGCGAGATGGTGGAATTCCCCGGCGGCCTGAAAGGTATGGCGCTGAACCTGGAATCCGACAACGTCGGCGCCGTGATCTTCGGTGACGACTCAGGCATTAAAGAAGGCGACACGGTGAAGCGTACCGGCACCATCGTCGACGTGCCGGTTGGTAAAGAACTCTTGGGCCGCGTTGTTGACGGCCTCGGCAACCCTATTGATGGAAAAGGCGCCATCAACGCCAAAGAACGCCGCCTCGCTGAAACCAAAGCCCCCGGCATCATTCCGCGCCGTTCGGTGCACGAGCCCGTGCAAACCGGCTTGAAGGCCATCGACGCGCTGATCCCGGTCGGCCGTGGCCAGCGCGAGCTGATCATCGGTGACCGCCAAACCGGCAAGACCGCCGTCATTCTGGACACCATTCTGAACCAGAAAAAAGCGCACGCCTCGGGCAACGAAAAAGACAAGCTCTACTGCATCTACGTCGCCGTCGGCCAAAAGCGCTCGACCGTTGCGCAAGTTATGAAGACGCTCGCCGACCAAGGCGCGCTTGAGTACACCATCGTCATCGCCGCCACCGCCTCTGACCCGGCGCCGATGCAGTTCCTGGCCCCGTACACCGGTGCTGCCATGGGTGAATGGTTCCGCGACAACGGCATGCACGCCGTCATCTTCTACGACGATTTGTCGAAGCAAGCCGTCGCCTACCGCCAAATGTCGCTGTTGCTGCGCCGTCCGCCGGGCCGCGAAGCTTATCCGGGCGACGTGTTCTATCTCCACTCGCGTTTGCTGGAACGTGCGGCCAAGTTGAACGAAGCCAACGGCTCGGGTTCTTTGACGGCTCTGCCGGTCATCGAAACGCAAGCTGGCGACGTGTCGGCCTACATTCCGACCAACGTGATTTCGATCACCGATGGTCAGATCTTCCTGGAAACCACGCTGTTCTACCAAGGTATCCGCCCGGCCTTGAACGTCGGTATCTCGGTGTCGCGCGTCGGTTCTGCCGCGCAGATCAAAGCCATGAAGCAGGTCGCCGGCTCGATTAAGCTGGAACTCGCCCAGTACCGCGAAATGAAAGCCTTCGCGCAGTTCGCGTCTGACCTCGATCCCGCGACTCAGCGTTTGCTCGCTCGCGGTGAGCGTCTGACGGAACTGTTGAAGCAGCCGCAATACCAGCCGGTGCCGGTTGAAGAGCAAGTTGTGTCCATCTTCGCGGGCACCTCGGGTTATCTCGACAAAATCGGCACGCGTGATGTGGGCCGCTTCGAGAAGACCATGCTGTCGACGATGCGCGATAAGGCTCCGGACATTCTGGAATCGATCCGCTCAGAGAAGCAGTTGACCGACGCGATCAAAGCGCGCCTGAAGACGTTCTTGGACGATTTCTCGAAGTCGTTCGCCTAAGTACTCGTTTGTTGCTGGTTTTGGTTTAGCGCAGAGCACCTATGCCAAGTCTTAAAGACTTCCGTGTCCGCATCGCTTCGGTGCAGTCGACGAAAAAGATCACCTCCGCCATGAAAATGGTGGCGGCGTCGAAGCTGCGCCGTGCGCAGGAAGCCGCTGAAGCGGCCCGCCCCTATGCAGAGCGTATGGAAAAAATGCTGGGCAACTTGGCCGGCAGCTTCAAAGGCCAAACCGGCGGCCCCAAGATGATGTCGGGCACCGGCAAGAGTGATGTGCATTTGCTCGTCGTCATGACCGCCAACCGCGGTCTGTGCGGCGGCTTTAACTCCAACATCATCCGCCTGGCCCGCCAGACCATCCGCGAGCTGAAGGATCAGGGCAAAACGGTGAAAGTGTTGGCCGTAGGTCGCAAGGGCCGCGACAACCTGCGCCGCGATTTCAAAGATCTGATCGTCGACAGCTTCACGGAGTTCGGTCGCAAGACGATTCAATTCGTCGAAGCCGAAGAAGTGGCGACCAAGGTCACTGAAATGTTCGCAGCCGGTCAGTTCGACGTCTGCACCATGATCTACTCGCGCTTTAAGTCGGCGCTGACGCAGACCCCGACCAAGCAGCAGATCGTGCCGTTCCCGGCGCCGGAAGCTGGTGCGGTTACAGCGCCGTACGAGTATGAGCCTTCGGACAACGAAATTCTGGAAGACTTGCTGCCGCGCAACCTGGCGATTCAGCTTTTCCGCTCGATGCTGGAAAACGCCGCCTCGTTCTACGGCGCGCAGATGACCGCGATGGATAACGCGACGCGTAACGCGGGCGAAATGATCGGTGGATTGACGCTGAAGTACAACCGTACGCGCCAAGCCATGATTACCAAAGAATTGATTGAAATCATCTCGGGCGCCGAGGCCGTTTAAGGCCGGTTCCCGATAAACGAATGCGAGCACGATAGGAGCGAGCAATGGCGAACAATAGTGTTGGTAGCATCTCTCAGATCACGGGCGCCGTGGTGGACGTGAAGTTCGATGGCGAACTTCCCTTCATCTTGAACGCTCTTGAGGTGGACAATAAAGGCAAGCGCCTGATCCTCGAAGTCGCCCAGCACTTGGGTGAATCAACCGTGCGCTGCATCGCCATGGACACGACCGACGGCCTGGTCCGCGGTCAGAAAGCCACCGACACCGGCAACCCGATCCGCATGCCGGTTGGTCCGGGCGTGCTTGGCCGTATCATGAACGTCATCGGTGAGCCGGTCGACGAGCGCGGGCCCATTGATGCCAAAGAATACTACCCGATTCACCGTCAAGCTCCGGCGTTTGCTGACCAATCAACAGCGGCCGAGATCTTTGTCACGGGCATTAAGGTCATCGACTTGCTCGAGCCTTATGTGAAGGGCGGTAAGGTCGGTCTGTTCGGTGGTGCGGGCGTCGGCAAGACGGTGCTCATCCAAGAGCTGATCAACAACATCGCCAAGCAGCACGGCGGTTACTCGGTGTTCGCCGGCGTTGGCGAGCGTACCCGCGAAGGGAACGACCTCTACCACGAATTCCTGGAAGCCGGGATCATCGACAAAGACGGCCCGAACAGCCGTGTGGCGTTGGTGTTCGGTCAGATGAACGAACCGCCGGGTGCCCGCGCCCGTGTCGCTCTGTCTGGTCTGACCCAGGCCGAATACTTCCGTGACGCGGAAGGCAAAGACGTGTTGTTCTTCGTCGATAACATCTTCCGTTTCACCCAGGCCGGTTCTGAAGTGTCGGCGCTGCTGGGCCGCATCCCGTCGGCCGTCGGTTATCAGCCGACGCTGGCCACGGACATGGGCACGCTGCAAGAGCGCATCACCTCGACCAAGAAGGGTTCGATCACGTCCGTGCAGGCCATTTACGTGCCCGCCGACGACTTGACCGATCCGGCGCCTGCCGC
>JAEUKL010000332.1 GCA_016793005.1 Rhodospirillaceae bacterium
GGGAGTTCAACCCCATTCCCGCCGATAAAACCGATAAAACGGGTGCCGCGAACGTGTGGTCGACGATCAGCGTCGACCCCGTGCGCAAACTGGTGTTCCTGCCTACCACCAGCCCCTCGACGGATTACTACGGCGGCGGGCGCTTGTTCGATATTCCGCTGTCGGATGCGACAGTCGCGATTTCGAGCGAGACGGGCCAAGTCGTGTGGTCGTTCCAGACCATCCACCATGATATTTTTGATTACGACATGATCGGCCATCCGCTGCTGGTGAATATCATCAAGGGCGGTGAAAAGCGCGACGTCGCCATTACCCAAACCAAAATGGGATGGCTGTTCGTGCATGATCGCGACACAGGCGCGCCCTTGTGGCCCATCGAAGAACGGCTCGTGCCGCAGTCTGATGTGCCGGGCGAGCAATCCTCGCCCACGCAGCCTGTGCCTGTTGGAATCGCGGCCTTCGCGGGCCAGAAGATCGACCGTGACAAGCTTTTCGGTTTAACGCCGCTCGATAAAGGCTGGTGCCAGGCCGAGTTCGACAAGATGCGCTACGATGGCCTTTATACGCCGCCCAGCGGCAAGGGCTCGCTGCTGTTCCCCTCGGCCTTGGGTGGCGGTAATTGGGGTGGGGCTGCTTATGACGAAAAATCCAACACGCTGATTATCAAGGCCGAGAATCTGGCGACCCGCCTGAAGATGATCAAACGCGATGATGGCGTGAAGGAAGACGACGTTCCCGGCGTTGATTACCTGACCCGCCCGTTGAAGGGCACGCCCTACCGTGTCGAGGGCGAGATTTTCATGTCGCCCTTGGGTATTCCGTGCACGCCCACACCATGGGGGACGCTGTCGGCCATTGATATGTCGACCGGGGCCTTGAAGTGGCAGATTCCGTTGGGTCAGGTGAAGAAGTTCGGCGTCACGATCCCTGCGTCGTTCGAGTGGGGTTCACCCACCATCGGCGGCCCGATTGTGACCGGCGGCGGATTGATCTTCGTCGCGGCGACCATGGACGAGAATCTGCGTGCGCTTGATGTGCAGACCGGCGCCGAGTTGTGGAAATCCAAATTGCCGGTGCCCGGCATGGCCATGCCCATGACGTATATGGCAGGCGGCAAGCAGTTTGTGGTGATCGCCGCAGGCGGGCATTCGCGGGTGGAAACGGCGCTTGGCGATTACATTATCGCCTATGCGCTTGGTGACTAATCGGGTGGCGGCTGATCTGAACAGAAAATGAAAACGCCCAGCTTTTGGCTGGGCGCTTTCTCGCATTTTTTATTTTCGTTCTGTCTCTGTCCGTTGTGGCCCGACCTCCTGTTATTGGAGCCCGATCGAACCTTATCCGTTTCCGATCCTAACGGTTTTGCGATACCGCGTTTGGCATCGCCTTTTCCGCAAGACTGTCGCGGGTGCCCTGTAGACGGCGCTCGGCAGTCTCATCACAACAGTCCCGTGTGGCTCCTGTCGGCAGGGGTATGTCCCTCCCGTTCCGATACCGATCGACCAGTTTGTACCGGACTGGATCACTGCCACTTTTTTTATTGGTGGCTTGGCTGGCCCGTCCCCACGAGTGTCGCAACATTACAGCCGGGTATAATGCAAGCAAACGAAATTAAGTCATGGATAGGTTCGATTTTATCGATCTATCAAAACCTGTGGGACATCCCGAGGAATTCTATTAAGTCTTTGAATTTACTTAGAAAGAAGGCGAAAGAGAGGGGATTCCGGCGCCGACATCAATCCACTGGCACCCCAGGACGGCATTGACCCGGGGCAGGGCGTCGTCCTTGGGTCGGACGTCCATGGTTGCGCCAAAGTTGACGACGCAAGGCTTTGCGCCCGAGTCGACGGTCAGCGGCAGCGTCAGAGAGAGAAAACGCATCATGGTGCCGCGTGACGACGTGCTCAGACGTTGCGTGAGCCAGCCCACGGGTTGGCGGACCACGGCCATGACCCGCTCGAACACCGGTTCCCGCAAGTGCGTCTCAAAAACATCCAACGCATTGGTGTGCGTGATATTGGCGCCGAACGAAGCCTCACGCGCGGTGCCGAACAGCCGCACAGACAATAACGCTGGGGGCACGACATCAACCAAGGCGACGCTGGGCTGCAATTCGGGCTCTACATTGTCGAGCAGCGTGCGGACGTGCGGCGCCACCCGGTTTGGCGGGCACGGCAAGGTGCGCCAATGGGCAAGGAAGCGGTCCACCTTCTGTTGGGCCTGATAGGCGTCGGGATTTTCAGGCGGGTGCAGCATGTGTTTACAATGTCGCGTTGTAGGTGTGCGGTAAAGTCCTTATGGGCCGGGGCTTTTCGATACGCGATCAAACCGATAGATTGGCCACGCTTTTTCGAATGCGGCTGGCCACCCTTTTACCTATGTCCCCATACGCGCGATGATTGCTCAAACTGATACGCTCTCCTGCGATATTTTGATCTGCGGCGCCGGCATTGCCGGATCAGCTTTGGCATGCGCCCTGCGGAATCGTGGTTATTCGGTCGTACAGGTGGAACTGTCTGATCGGCCACTCGACACGGCGCGCGGCGACCACTTCCAGTGCGTAGTGGTTGATATCCTTGAGCAATGGGGTGCGCTTGATGCCTTTTGGGCTGCCGGGGCCGAGAAGCGCCATGGCGCAATCTATTGCTCGGATACAGACGACGTGCTGCTGCAGTCCGATTATAGCGACTTGCCGATCCCACACCCATACTACGCCTATTTGCATCATGAGCTGATCGGCGACACGTTCTTAAAGCTCGCGGCTGAAAATCCGAATTACACGCTGTTCCGTCCCGCCCGCGCTCGCGAGTTCGAGGTGGGTCCCGAGGGCATTCGCTCGCTGACGCTGAAGTTGCCCGAAGACCACGCCGCTCCTGATGGATTTACCCCGGGCCAAACCGTCATCATCAAGCCGCGCCTTGTGGTGGGGGCCGATGGCCGGGGGTCGCGTGTGCGTGACGTGCTGGGAATTCCGGCGCAGGCGCACGAATACGATAACCCGCTGGTCGTGCTGTTCGCGCCGCGCTCCGAGATGGATCCGTTAAACCGCGTGATCACCTACATGGGGTCGCACGGCACGCTGACGAAAGTGCCGCGGGCCTTCGGCGGCTGGAAGATCGGTTTCCCGATCCGCAAAAGTGACATCGCGTTCTGGAAAACAGCGACACCCAAACTGCGCCGTAACGCTATTGCCGCGCGTGCGCCGCATCTGGAGCATCTCGAGGCTGAGGTGGGCGGGTTCTATCCAGTCAAGCTGGTCAATACAGATCGCTGGGTGCAAGGCAACACGGTGCTGGTGGGCGATGCGTGCCACGCCATGCACCCGGCGCGCGGCCAGGGCATGAACGTGGCGATCCGCTGTCTTGCGAAGATGCTGCCTCTGCTGCCGGATCCAAGCGATCTTGCCAATGCGGATGTATTGCACCAGCGCCTAAAAGCCTACGAAAGCAGCGTGAAACCGGCCATCGACAAAGTGCTGGCCGACAACCATGCGCGTGGCGAAGAGATGGACAGCCTGGACGCCGCCGTGATCGCGCGCAGTGCGGCTGCTATGAAAATGATCAACGATAACCCCGAAATGTTGCGCCGCTACCGGCTGCAAAGCGCAGGCTATGCCGACCCACTGGGGACGCCCAGCACGCTCTAACCGAAAAGAAAGCTTTAACTGCGGGGCTTCTTCTTGTTGAAGACGGCCTTCAGGACCACGACCTCG
>JAEUKL010000353.1 GCA_016793005.1 Rhodospirillaceae bacterium
AAGGGATTTGCCCTACCTAAGCAGGGGGAATTGCGCCCAGTGTGGTGTTGCGAATTGCGCTTGGAAAAAGGCTCTAATACATTGATTTATATATCATAATTGAATTTCTGTAGTTTCGCCCCCTAGGGCGTGGTCATGATCCCGGGAAGCCGCAGGTGATGGGTTTTCGCACAGGTTAACGCCTCTTCGTACCCGGCATCGGCATGGCGCATCACACCTGTGGCCGGGTCGTTCCACAGCACGCGTTCTAATCGGCGGGCGGCCTCAGCGCTGCCGTCAGCAACGATCACCATCCCGGCATGTTGCGAGTACCCCATGCCGACGCCGCCGCCGTGGTGGAGGGACACCCACGTTGCGCCCGACGCTGTATTCAGCAAGGCGTTGAGCAGCGGCCAATCGGATACTGCATCCGAGCCATCGCGCATGGCTTCGGTTTCGCGGTTGGGCGATGCGACCGAGCCTGAATCCAAGTGATCTCGCCCGATCACCACGGGGGCTTTCAGTTCGCCGCGCGCCACCATCTCGTTGAATGCAAGGCCCAAGCGATGACGGTCGCCTAGCCCGACCCAGCAAATGCGTGCGGGCAGACCTTGGAACTTGATGCGCTTGGCGGCCATGTCGAGCCAGTTGTGCAGGTGTTTGTTGTCAGGCAGCAATTCTTTCACCTTTGCATCGGTGCGGTAAATATCTTCGGGGTCGCCCGACAGTGCGGCCCAGCGGAACGGGCCGATGCCTTTGCAGAATAACGGGCGAATGTAGGCCGGCACAAAGCCCGGGAAGGTGAAGGCATCGCGCACGCCCTCGTCGAAGGCCACTTGGCGAATGTTGTTGCCGTAATCCACCGTCGGCACGCCGGCGGCATGAAAATCAAGCATGGCCTGAACGTGTGTTGCAATCGAACGCTTGGCCGCGACAGCGACGGATTGCGGATCGTTCTCACGCGCTGTCAGCCATTGCTCAACACTCCAGCCGACGGGGAGGTAGCCGTTGACGGGATCGTGGGCCGAGGTTTGGTCCGTTAAAAGGTCGGGCCGCACGCCCATTTGAAACAACGTCGGCAGAAGTTCGGCCGCGTTGCCTTGCAGGCCCACCGATACAGGCGTCTTATTCTCTGTAGAACTCCGGATGATGCGCAGCGCTTCGTCGAGGTTGGAGGCCACCTGATCAAGATATCCCGACTTCAGCCGCATCTGGAGCCGTGAGGCTTGGCATTCAATCGCAAGACACGAGGCGCCCGCCATCACGGCGGCCAGCGGCTGTGCGCCACCCATGCCGCCTAATCCAGCGGTCAGGATCCAACGGCCGGCCAGATCGCCGTTGTAATGCTGCCGGCCCATTTCAACGAATGTTTCATAGGTGCCCTGAACGATGCCTTGGGTGCCGATATAGATCCACGAGCCCGCGGTCATTTGGCCATACATCGCCAGGCCCCGCTTATCGAGCTCGTTGAAGTGCTCCCACGTGGCCCAGCGCGGCACCAGGTTTGAGTTCGCGATCAAAACGCGCGGTGCGTCAGCATGCGTGCGGAAAACGCCAACCGGCTTGCCGGATTGAACAAGCAAGGTCTCGTCATCATTCAATGACTTCAAGGTATCAACGATGGAATCGAAGCACGCCCAGTTCCGGGTGGCGCGGCCAATGCCGCCGTACACGACCAGATCTTCCGGGCGCTCGGCGACATCCGGATCAAGATTGTTCATCAGCATGCGCAACGGGGCTTCCGTCAGCCAGCTCTTCGCGGTCAGGTGGGTTCCATGCGGTGCGCGGATGATGCGGTTACTCAAGCGATCAGACATTTATGCTCTCGGTGGTATGTGCGGAAAATTGAATGCAGGTCTCTAAGACCTTCGTCAGAACATTGCGAAGCTTCTCGGCGCGCGCGGACACGTACGGCACGGGCCAGTTTTCCTGCGAGGCGAAATTCGCCTCATCGAGAAAAGCGCGAAACGCGATTTCCATCTGGATCGCGTGAACGCCATTTTGCGGGCGCCCGTAATGCCGCGTGGTCCAGCCGCCTTTGAAACGCCCGTTGACGATAGTGTCGAACGGCGATGTTCGGCACACAGCTTCAACGGCGGCCGTTAGCGCCGGATCACAGGTCAGGTTGCCGTTCGTGCCGATGTTCAGGTGAGGCAACTGGCCGCTGAATAATCGTGGGATGCGCGACCGGATGGCATGGGCGTCATAGACAACGACGCGGTCATGGAGTTTGCGCAGGCGCGCAATCTCGGCCGTTAAGGCGGCGTGATAGGGATCAAAATATGCCTGGCGGCGCGCTGCAATGTCTTGGGCATCGGGCGTTTTATCGTCTTGGTACAGCGTTTCACCGTCAAAACACGTCAGTGGGCAGAGGTCGGTTGTGGCTTGGCCGGGATAGAGTGATGCGCCTGACGGATCGCGGTTCAGGTCGATGACCGCACGCGACACGTTGGTCTTGATCACCGTCGCGCCCAACTCAAAGGCAAAGTTGTAAAGGCGATGGACCCACCAGTCTGCGTCTTTCCGCGCCAGCCACACCGATGTCATGCGCTGTTTGATCTCGGCCGGAATTTCAAGGCCGGCATGCGGAATACATACGATCAGCGGTTCGCGGCCTTGCCGGACGGACAACCATTCTGTCATGGCAATGTGCTCGCAATTTGCGGTAGAGGCACAGCGGTATTCGCGGCGATGACATGGCCGCTCTTTGTCAGGTTCACCGCGGCCTGGATGTCCGGATAGATGTAACGGTCGTCATCCAACGTCGGCACTTGGTCACGCAGCAGACTGCGCACGGACTCCAAGGCCACACTTGACTTAAGCGGGCGGTGGAAATCGCATCCTTGTGCTGCGGCCAGCAGTTCAATGCCGATGATTGCGTTGGCGTTGTCGATCATGGGCAGCAGGCGGCGGGCGCCATGGGCGGCCATCGACACGTGATCTTCCTGGTTCGCAGACGTGGGGATCGAGTCCACGCTGGCCGGGTACGCGCGCTGTTTGTTTTCCGACACCAGCGCTGCGGCAGTCACCTGCGGCACCATGAACCCTGAATTTAGTCCGGGTTTGTGTGTCAGGAAGGGCGGCAAGCCACCCGACACCGAAGGGTCCACCAGCATGGCGATGCGGCGTTCGGCGATAGAGCCGATTTCGCATAGTCCGTTGGCAATCATGTCGGCGGCAAAGGCCACGGGCTCGGCGTGGAAATTGCCGCCCGACAGCGCTTCGTCGGTGTCAGGAAAAATCAGCGGATTATCCGAAACGGCATTCGCCTCGGTGCACAAGGTTTTTGCAGCTTGGCGCAAAACATCCAGTACAGCGCCCATCACCTGCGGCTGACAGCGCAGGCAATAGGGGTCCTGCACGCGGCTGTCGTTGGTGAGGTGAGAGGCGCGAATTTCGGAGCCCGCCATCAGGGCGCGCAGGGTTTCTGCGCTTTCAATCTGCCCCGCATGGCGACGCAAATAGTGAATCCGCGGATCAAAAGGCGCGTCTGATCCGCGTGCGGCTTCAGTCGAGAGCGCGCCGGTGACTAATGCCGATTGAAACACAGTCTCGGCCTCAAACAGCGCCGCCAGCGCCAGTGCAGTCGAGAACTGCGTGCCATTGATGAGCGCCAGGCCCTCCTTGGCGGCCAGCGTGATCGGCGCCAGCCCGACACTGTGCAGCGCATCGCGCGCCGACATGCGCGTGGACCCCAAGACGGCGTCGCCCACACCCAGCAGGATCGCCGCCATATGGGACAGTGGGGCTAAATCACCCGAGGCGCCGACAGACCCTTGCGCAGGGATCACGGGAGTCACATTCAGTTCAAGCAGGCGCGACAGCATGGTGACGGTTTCAAGCCGCACGCCGGAAGCGCCTTGGGCCAGGCTTGCGATCTTTAAGGCCAGCATAAGGCGCGCAATGGGAACAGGAAGCGCATCGCCTACGCCGGCGGCGTGCGACAGCACGATGTTGCGTTGCAGAATTGTCAGTTCAGAATCTGAAATGCGAATGCTGGCCAGTTTTCCAAAGCCGGTGTTGATGCCGTAGATCGGCTGGCCTTGCGCCAGAAGACGTTGAACAGCATCGGCGCTGGCGACAATCGCTGTCTCGCTGGCGGCATCCAGCACGGCGGGTGCGCCGCGATAAATCGCGCGCCATTCGGCCAATGAGGTTTGTGCTGGCTTCAGGATGATTGGTTTCATTTTCCTCTCCAGACGCGGCTGTGTAACGGATTAAAGCCCATGCCATGCACGAGTTCTGATAAATCGTTCACATCCCAAATCGCGAGGTCACAGAAGTGGCCCACATCCAGCGTGCCGATCCGGCTATGGCGACCCAGGGCGCGGGCCGCGTTGCGCGTAACGCCTGCAATGCACTCTTCAGTCGTCAGACCGAACAATGTCGATGCCATGTTCATCGCGAGGAGCAGCGAGGTCATTGGCGAACTGCCGGGGTTGCAGTCGGTTGCAATCGCCATGGGGATCTGCCGTGCCCGCAGCACTGTGATTGGCGGTACTTTTGTTTCTTTGAGGCAATAGAACGCGCCAGGCAGCAGG
>JAEUKL010000371.1 GCA_016793005.1 Rhodospirillaceae bacterium
TTGTTTGCACTGCCGAAGGAGCCTCGTCAACGGGCTCGCGGCCTAGCTGATTAACGATCCATCGGAGCGTGTTATTACGACCACACTGGGGCGGGGCGGCAGGGCCGGATCGAAGTCGGGCCAGCGGGTCGAGGGGGTATCGAAGGTTGATCCGTCGTCGTCGGCAGGGTGCTGAACGGAACAAAACAGGGACGCGCCATTGGGCGTAAAACAAGGCCCTGTAAGCTCAGATCCGCGCGGACCCGTGAAAAAGGCCCTGGAAAGCGCCCGTCCGGGGCCGGTCACGTCGGCGGCCCACAGCCCGTCGGCATACCCGAAGTCGGTGCCCCCGTCGGTCGAGAGCCAGATGCGCCCTTGGGCATCAAAGGTCATGTTGTCGGGGTTTGTGAACCAGCCCCTTGTGGATAAGTCGGCGTGGTACTGGGCCCCCGAATCGGGGTCGGCCGGATTCCCGGCCAGGATGAAGGGGCGAGATTGGAATCGGAGCGCGGCGTGATCGGGTTTGCCCTGGTCGTGGCCGGGGGGCAGCAGCTCGTGGATCTGGCCGAACTTATTTTTGGCCCGTGGATTCGCAAAATCGGTGTCTTTGCGTTTTGAGTTCTTCGTCAGGCTTACAAACACCGTGCCGGTGACAGGGTTGGGCACAATTTCTTCGGGCCGATCCATCGGGGTTGCGCCCAACAATTTCGCCGCGCGCCGCGTTTCGATCAGCACATCACCTTGATCGTTGAATCCATTCGCAGGTGTTAAGGCGCCTTCGCCCCACACCAACGGCAACCATGTAATGGCCCCCTTGGCGTCGAACTGTGCCACGTACAACGTGCCGTCATCGAGCAGCGCGCGATTGTTTTTGTCGTCGCCGGGTTTCCACGGATTGCGCGAGACGTAGCGATAAATGAATTGGAACACTTCATCGTCGCCCGAGTACACGACCACGCGTTTATCGGGTGCAAACGCAAAGCCTGCCCCTTCATGCTTGAAGCGGCCCAAGGCCGTACGCTTCTTCGGCGTTGATGTGGGGTCGTAAGGGTCGATTTCGACCATCCACCCAAACCGATTGGGTTCATGCGGTTCGACGCTCATGTCAAAGCGCGGATAGTACTTGTTCCAATTGTAGTAGACGTTTTCCGTAAGCCCCATGGCCGCGTGGTTGGCTTCTTCCGACGTGCCGCGCGGATCACCACCAAAGTGATGCTCGATGTTCTCTTCGCCGATCAGCACTGTGCCCCAGGGCGTTTCACCGCCGGCGCAATTGGCAAACGTGCCGATGACTTTGCGGCCCGTCGGGTCGTCTTTGGTTTTCACGCGGGCATGACCGGCCACGGGGCCGGTTAATTCGATCACCGTGTCAAAGCCCGAAACGCGGCGATTGTATTTGCTGTTGCGGTTGACCTCCCACGTGCCATCACGCAAGGCGACTTCGATGACCGTGTGGCCTTGCGACGCCATCTCGATATCCGCCATTTCTTTATTGCGGTTGGGATCAAGCTGCTTCGGCGTGCCCGGAAACATCAGCTTACTGCGCGCAAGTTCGTGATTGACGCACAGCAATCCCGACGTGGATGAGCGCGACCCTTTGGGCAGCGGCATGAAGCCGATGAAGTCGCAGTCGTAGCCAAATTGCTTTTTCTGTGCGTCGGCGGTTTGCGCAAGCGGGTCAAACGCGGGCGCATCGCCAAACAGAGGATCGCCCCAGCGCAGCAACACTTGCGCCTTGAAGCCTTCCGCGACGTGATGCGTGTCGGTCAGCGTACGGTCGACTTCGGGAAATGTTAGAGTTGAGGGTGAATTGGACGCGGCCGGTGCCGCCTCCGCCATGCTGGCCGCAGCAAGGCCGGCCCCGGCGAGTTTCAGGGTTTCGCGGCGTGTGGCTTTGGGGGCTTGCGTCATGGAATGCTCAGGGTCCGGGGTTGAGCCCGCTTTATACAGCGCAGGTTTTACGGTGTTGGATGACACTTTAGAGACGCTCGTTTTGAATCGGGCTACTTTTTCTTCCGTGTTTCAACAACATGATGCCAGTACCGCCACAGCATCAGGGCCGCGCTGGACCGGTACGGGGCCCAGGCTTCGCCGATCTTCTCTAGTTTCTGCGGCGTGGGGCGCTTTCGCAGTCCCAGCATAGCGGCGGCGGCATACTGCAACACAAGGTCGCCGACCGGCCAAACGTTGGGCCGCCCCATGCCGAACATCAGATAGATATCAGCACTCCAGGGGCCGATGCCTTTCAGTTCGGTGAGAGTGCTGCGCACGTCCTCATCGCTCATGTCGTTCAGCGCCTCGAAATTCAAATGTCCCACATGTGTGGCTTCCGACACGCCCAATGAATAGCGAGCTTTTTGTCCGCTGAAGCCGCAGCCGCGCAGTCCGGTTTCGCCCAAGGCCAGCAACCGCGCAGCCGAGACATCATGTTCTGTGGCGGCCGCGAGCTTGTTCCAAATGGCGCGGCCCGACGCCACTGAAACTTGCTGGTCGATGATGATGCGAATCAGCGTGCCGAATCCCGGCTCCATGCGACGTGAGTCTGGAAACCCCACAAGCTTAATGGCATCCGACAACTTTTTGTCGCGGCGGCGCAGGATGCTCAAGTGGCGTTTTAATTCTTCCGTTGAGGACACGATGAACCTTTTCTAGAAAAATTTTGCGCCGTTCGGTACGCGCGACTGCGCCGACTATATAGTTCTGGCATTCAGGCTCAAACACAGTAAGAGACCTGAAGGATTAAATTACGCGCGGGCGAGGGTGTCATGTTGCGCAAGATTCGGATTGCACTGTTGGGGCTTCTGTTGGCGGCGAGCGCCACCATGTCTGCCCATGCGGCCATGTCATTCCATCGCGGCAACACGGCCGAGCCCGACAGCCTTGATCCGCATCTCACGACTTCGGGCTATGCCGGCAACATCATCTTTGAAATGTTCGTGGGCCTGACCACGGTTGATTCCAAAGTGAACGTGGTGCCGGGCGCAGCCGAAAGCTGGACGATCTCGCCCGACGGTAAGACGTACACCTTCAAAATCCGCAAAGGCATGCAGTGGTCCGACGGCACGCCCGTCACCGCCGAGGATTTTGCCTACGCCTTCCGCCGCACCATGGATCCAAAGACCGCATCACGCGCTGCCCCTTTGCTCTACATGATCGTGAATGCGCGAGAGGTGAACAGCGGCAAAGCGCCTGTCGAAAAGCTGGGTGTAAAGGCGATCGACGCAACAACATTCGAAGTAAAACTTCTGAATCCGACGCCGTATTTTCTAGAGTTGATCGTGCACCGCTGTTTCCCCGTGCCGCGCTGGGCCATAGAGAAGTTCGGCAAGGATTGGACGAAGCCCGAGAACATCGTCGTCAACGGTGCATTCAAGCTGGCGGAGTGGATTCCGCAAAGCCGCGTCAAACTGGTGCGCAATGCGAAGTTTTATGCGGCGAACGACGTGAAGTTGGATGAAGTCTATTATTACCCGACCGAAGATTTGAACGCGGCTCTCAAGCGCTACCGTGCCGATGAACTGGACACCATAGTCGCATTTCCGCCCAGCCAGTTTGAATGGGTGAAGGAAAATCTGCCGCAAGACCTTACGCTCACGCCAAATTACGGTCTGCTCTATTACACGTTCAATACGCGCAAAGCGCCGTTCAATGATCCGCGCGTGCGCAATGCGCTGTCCATGACACTTGACCGCGAAATGTTCGTGGAAAAAATCATGCGCGGCGGTGAGCCTGCGGCCTACAGCTTGATCCCGGTGGCCGTACGCAAGGATTATGTGCCGCCGCCGTCACCGTGGCAGGGTGTGCCCATGGCCGAGCGCATCACGAAAGCCAAGGCATTGCTGGCCGAAGCGGGCTTTGGGCCCGGCAAACCGCTGAAATTCACGTTCCGCTACAATACTGACGATATCCAGAAACGCGTCGCACTCGCCGCAACGCAAACATGGAAGGCGTTGGGGGTGGAAGCCGAACTGTTGAACAGCGATTTGAACGTGCTGAACGCTGATTTGCGCAATGGCGATTACGACGTGGCGCGCTACCAATGGTTTGCCGAGTACGCTGACCCCACATCCTTCCTGTACTTGTTGGAATCAACGTCGCTGGGCGACAATCATTCCAAGTATAATAACCAGGCTTATGACGCGGTGATGCAGAAGGTGTACGCCGAAGCCGATCACGCCAAACGCCTGGCGTTGATGCAGGAGGCTGAAGCGATGGCGTTGAAAGATTCGCCGATCACGCCGATCAACTTCTATGTCGGCAAGCTTTTGAAAAAGCCGTATGTGAAAGGCATGGACGCCAATCCGCGCGGCATCAACATCAGCCGGTACATCTGGATTGCGAAGTAACTATTTGGCTTTGCGTGTGAAGACCAAGATATCGCCTGTCGATGCCTTGGCGTCGTACGCATAACCGCCGGATGTGAAGGCTTTTAAGCCGTCGACGGACTCAACGCGCTGTTCGGCGATGTAGCGCGCCATCATGCCGCGGGCCTTCTTGGCCATGAAGCTGATGACTTTGGCTTGGCCTGCTTTCACTTCCTTGAACGCGCACTGAACAATCGGGGCCTTTAAGCCTTTCTTGTTCACGGCACTCCAGTACTCGTCCGATGCCAGATTGACGACAGTTGCGTTTTTCAGTTTAGCCGTGATGGCGTTTAAGTGCGCCGTCACGCTTTCACGCCAGTAATCGTACAGGTCTTCGCCTGCGTCCGTGTCGACGCTGGTCCCCATTTCCAAGCGGTACGGCTGGATCGCATCCAAGGGGCGCAGGAGGCCATAAAGGCCAGAGAGAATGCCGATATGATCTTGCGCATACTTAATGTCGGCAGCGGATAATGTTTTGGCGTCGAAGCCCATGTAGACATCGCCCGCAAACGCGTAGATCGCAGCCTTTGTGCCTTCATCGTTTTGCGGCGTGAAGGCCTGGAAGCGCTGGTAATTCAGTTCCGCCAGTTTAGGCGAGAGATCCATCAAGCGTTTTAGATCACCGGCTGTGTATTTCTTCACGCGCTTTATCAGGGCTTGTGCTTTGGGCAGCAGGGCCGGTGCGGTGGCCTTCACGCCCTCGGGGGCCGGGGCAAAGTCGAGCTTCTTGGCGGGAGAAATTAAGGCGTACAGCATCTTAGAAATGCATCCGAAAACAGTGTGGCTTAGGGGTGTAAGTTGTGGGTTATATCATGCGCTTTCGGCCTGGGATCAATCCACTTGCGTTGACTTTCAGGGCCTGCGCGCTAAACCTGCGCACGTATCGGTCGCAAGTGTGCCGTTCCTATGGGGGTTGTCATGGCTGTTCCTGGATACCTGCTCGTCATTGGTCACTCGCTCGATATGGCCAAAATGGCCCAGTACTCAGCGGCCTTGCCGCCCATCTACCAAAAATTCGGCGGCTTTTATTTAGGTATCGGCGGGCCTGGGCGTGGTGTTGAGCTGCTGGAAGGGGCCTGGTTCGATCATTCCATGGTGCTGGCGCAGTTCGCCCACAAAACCGACATCCCGCAGTTCTGGAATTCACCCGATTACACCCAAGCTAAACAACTGCGCAAAGGCGGCGGCGTGTTCAACGTGTTCGCCATGAGCGGCAATGAGCATGCCGCACCCAAAGGCCAGCCCTCGTTCATGGTGTCGATTTATCGGCCTTTTGATGAATTCAAAACCAACGAGATCAACGCGAAGGAAGAAGCAAAACTGACCAGCCGTGGTGTGCATTTCATCGCCAAGGCGAAGTTCAATGAAACCGAGCGCCTGGAAGGCGACTTGATGGATTTTGATTTCCGTATTGCGGCGTTCCCCACACAAGCGGCCGCGACCAATTACTGGAACGAACCCGCGACAAAAGAACTGCGCGAGGAGCGCCAGAAGGTGGCGGGCGTGAACACGTTTCTGGTGGCCGGCGTGCCGCGCAAGTAACCTGTGCCGATCATCTTCGACAATGTCAGCGTGGCGTACGATGGGCTCACTGTCCTGGATACGCTGTCGCTTGAACTGCGCGAACGGCGCATCGGCATTATCGGCAATAACGGCTCGGGTAAAAGTACGTTTGCGCGCCTGATCAACGGGCTCATCATTCCAACTACGGGCCGCGTGCTGGTGGATGCGCTGGATACCCGCAGCAACGGATCCGAAGTGCGGGCTCGTGTCGGTTTTGTATTTCAGAATGCCGACAGTCAGATCGTCATGCCGACCGTGGCTGAAGACGTGGCGTTTGGTCCAAAGGCGCACAAGCTACCAGACGCCGACGTGGCGACGCGCACGGCGCAGATGCTGGCGCAGTTTAATCTCATGGCTTTGAGCGACCGCGCCTGTTTCAATCTCAGTGGCGGCGAAAAACAATCGTTGGCTTTGGCGGGCGTTTTAGCCACCCATCCAAATTGGGTGGTGTTCGACGAGCCCACGACGATGCTGGACCGTAAGCGCGCTAAAACAGCCATGACTGCTATTCATGCGCTGGAGCAGCATATCATTGTGGTTACACATCACGTGGAGTTGTTGAGCGGCTTCGACCGTGTGATTTTGCTGTAGGGCGGCCAAGTGGACTGTGATGCGCCGCCCGACCAAGCCATCGCACA
>JAEUKL010000377.1 GCA_016793005.1 Rhodospirillaceae bacterium
TCGGCAGAGAGATCATTAAGACCGCCATGCCGATTAGATTCTGCGCGGGAAGTGCGACAAAGAACACGTTGAGCTGCGGCGACAAGCGCGACAGCACCCCGTTTGCGAACTGGAACAACAACTCAAACACCAGAAAGGGCGAGGCCAGTTTAAGGCCCATGTAGAACGCCTGATTTACCATGGCCGAAGTCACACTCAGCATATCGCCGGTGATCAGCGGCGCTCCGGGGCGCAGCAGGCTGTAGCTGTCGACGATGGAGCCGAACATTAATTGGTGAAGCCCGGTGGTGAAAATCAGCACCACGGCGACAATGTTCATCAGGCCGATCACGATGGCGGTTTGCTCTTCCGACACCAGATCGTCGACGAACGCATTGGTCAGGCCTGTGGACGTGGAGATCACTTCGCCCGCCAGCATCAGCGCGCTCATGATGATCTGGGTCATGCCGGCAAAAAACGCACCGACCAGCACCTCGGCGGCGAACAGCCACACCAGTTCAGCCGTACCCGCGGGCTGGGGCGGCAGTGTGTCCTTGACCAACGGCAGAATGATCAGCGTGACCAACAAGCCTAACAGCAGCCGAATGCGTGCCGGCACATAGCCCGCCGAAATGCCCGGCATCAGATAAAAGATGACCGACAGCCGCCCGAAAACCAGCATGAAGTGGAAGGTGTTTATCGCGAGGAATTCTTCAAGCATTGCGGGGTCCCTCGCCAACCGGCGGTGACAAAACGTGCGTCAGCCGAGGCCGACAATCTTGTCCATAAGCCGGTTGTTGAATTCAGTCAGTTCGCGCAGCATCCACGGCATGAAAAGGATGATAGAGGCGAACACCGCGACAATTTTAGGAATGAACGTCAGCGTCATTTCCTGGATGTGCGTCAAAGTCTGGAAAATCGAGATCATCAGGCCCACCACCAGACCAACGATCAAAATCGGCGCCGAAACAATCAGCATGGTCGCCATGCTGTCGCGCGCAATATCCAGAACTTCAATCTCGTTCATAAGAAGACTCTTTTGTTTGTCGTAATTCCCACGCCAACCGGTTCCCACTTGTCGGGGAATTACGACTGACTAAATCGGCATGCGTAAGATTTCTTGATAGGCCGACAGCACTTTGTCGCGCACGGCCACCACGGTTTCCAAGGTGTTCTCGGCGTTCGCGACAGCCGTGACCACATCTTTCAGGTCGGCCTCGCCCGAGATTTGCTTCAAGCTCAGTTCTTCAGCCTGGCGGCCGGTCTGCACAGCCTGCTGCAAGCTATCCGTAACAAGCGTTGCGAAGCTTTCATCATCACCCGTCGGCATGGCGGCGGGTTTGTTGCCCGACACGGCCGAGCTGACGGAACCGGCGGCTTGGCGGTAGGCGTTAATTGCAGCGTTAAAATCGACCATAGCTGTCTCCCTGCCCTAACGGACCGTGCAAATTACTTCAGCAATTCCAGCGTTTTCGCGACCATCGACCGCGAGGTCGAGATCACGTTCATATTGGCTTCGTAAGACCGCTGGGCTTCGCGCATATCCATCAGTTCGACCAATGAATTGACATTGGGGACTTGCACATACCCTTCGGCGTTCGCACCCGGGTGGGCCGGGTCGTACTTTGATTTCAGCGGTGTTTTATCGTTCTCGATGCGTTTCACCTTCACTTGGTCCGCGCCAAGCTCTTTATTAAGCGCATTGCGGAAGGTGATGAGTTTGCGGCGATACGGTTCGCGCCCGGGAATTTCCGAGGTTGAGTCGGCGTTGGCCAAGTTTTCAGAAATGACGCGCAGGCGCGTGGCTTGCGCCTTCATGCCGGCGGAGGCGACCTTCGAACTGACGCTTAAGTCATCCATGGTTCATCTCATTCTTTGCGTGGGGCCATTGCTGAAGCGAGCGCCAGACTAGGCGCCGCCTTTGCCGAGGGCCATTTTCAACATGCGCAAATTGCTCTGCATCAGTTGGACGGCGGTTGCGTATTCACTGCGCGTATCGCCCACCTTCTGCATCTGTTCTTCCAGAATCACTTCGTTGCCGTCAGGTGATTCTTCGTACGACTTCATCAGCGTGCGCGACCGGAACGGATCCTGCTCGGGGATCGTGCCCTTCTCGTGCATCGGGTTGGTGCGCGTCACCTTCACCGGCTGCACTTCGTCACGCAGCATGTTCTTGAAGTCGAGCTTCTTAAGGTCTTTCGGCTTGTAGTCGGGTGTATCGGCGTTCGAAACGTTCTGGGCCAGCACCTTTTGGCGCTGCGAGGCCCAGTCCATCTTCGTCATCGCCATCTGAAACAGCTTGAGACTATGCAGATCCATTGGTGTCGTCCTACGTCAGCCTTCCTGGGGGGCGGCAAGGCCCACATGTGCTCTGCTGGGCCGGTAGGCAAAATTGACCCAGCTTCCTTAACAAGTCGTGAATCCGGTTAATGCCGCCTAAGGCACGGAAAATAAACATTTTTTCGGGCCTTTTCCGGGGGCGGTTTAAACGTTTCTTAAGGCTTC
>JAEUKL010000261.1 GCA_016793005.1 Rhodospirillaceae bacterium
CACATTCCGATGCAAACGTGCGTACGGCGCTGGTTGTTGCCCTGGCTCAGGGCGCAGGTGCGGCAGGCATGGTGGGCGGCCAGATGATCGACCTCAGTACTGCCGGCAGTTTGGATGTGGATGCGTTGACCCATTTGCAGAACTTAAAGACCGGCCAACTGAACGCCTATTCCGCCGCGGCGGGTGCGATTCTGGCGGGTGACGCAACCGCTCAAAAATCCCTCTTTGCCTACGGCCTAGATTTGGGCCTGGCCTTCCAGATCACCGACGACATCTTGGATGTGGAGGGCTCCAGCGGCGATCTGGGCAAAACCCCAGGTAAAGATGCCGCCTCGGGCAAGGCGACTTTTGTCTCCCGCCTGGGGGTGGGAGGTGCTAAAACTTTGGCCAACCAGACGATTGAGCGAGCCTTGGGCCACTTGGCGACCTTTGGGACAGCGGCAAATGTGCTGTGGCAGGCCGCTCAGTTTGTCCTGAGTCGTAAATCGTAAGATCAGCTAAATCGTAAGCTCAACTTTTTAAACGGCTTTTTCGTGTCCGAGACCCCGATTCCTCCGCAAACGCCTCTGCTCGATACCGTCACAGGGCCTAAGGACCTGCGTGGGCTTTCCATTGAGCAACTGACCCAGCTGGCCGACGAAGTGCGTGCCGACACGATCCATGCTGTTTCGCGTACCGGCGGGCACTTGGGCGCAGGCCTGGGCGTGGTGGAACTGACCGTGGCGCTGCATCATGTGTTCGACACGCCAGCCGATCGTCTGATCTGGGACGTGGGCCATCAGGCTTATCCGCATAAAATTCTGACGGGCCGCCGCAACCGCATGACCACCATCCGTCAAAAAGACGGGTTGTCGGGTTTCACCTCGCGCGCTGAAAGCGAATACGATCCGTTTGGCGCGGGTCATAGCTCCACCTCGATTTCGGCGGGCCTCGGCATGGCCGTCGCTCGCGATTTGCAGGGCGGAAAAAATCATGTCGTCGCCGTCATTGGTGATGGCGCCATGAGTGCGGGCATGGCTTACGAAGCCATGAACAATGCCGGCTCCATGAACAGCCGCTTGATTGTCATCCTCAACGACAACGATATGTCCATCGCGCCGCCCGTGGGCGCCATGAGCGCCTACTTGTCGCGCCTGTTGTCGTCGAAGCCTTACATCGGCTTGCGCCAGGCCTTGAAACAAATCGCCTCGGTGTTCCCGAAGCCCTTAGAAGAAGCGGCGCGCAAGGCCGAAGAATACACGCGCGGCATGGTCACCGGCGGCACGCTGTTTGAAGAGTTGGGGTTCTACTACGTCGGCCCCTTGGACGGTCATCGCATTGACCACTTGGTGCCGGTGTTGAAGAACGTGCGCGATGCCGAGATTGGCCCCATTCTGATTCACGTTGTGACGCAGAAGGGCAAAGGCTACGCGCCGGCCGAACAATCCGCCGACAAGTTCCATGGTGTCACCAAGTTCGATGTGGTGTCGGGCGCGCAAGTGAAGGCGCAAGCTCAAGCGCCGTCGTATACGTCGGTGTTCGCCAAAGCGCTGATCGCCGAAGCCGAAGCCGATGATAAGGTGGTCGCCATCACGGCGGCGATGCCGGGCGGTACGGGCCTCGATAAATTCGGCGAGAAGTTCCCCAAACGCACATTCGATGTCGGCATTGCCGAGCAGCATGCCGTTACGTTTGCGGCGGGCTTGGCCACAGAAGGCTTCAAACCGTTCTGTGCGATTTACTCCACATTCTTGCAGCGTGCCTATGACCAAGTGGTGCATGACGTGGCGGTGCAGAACCTGCCGGTTCGTTTTGCCATGGACCGTGCGGGCTATGTCGGTGCTGACGGCGCCACACATGCCGGTTCGTTTGATCTCGCTTACCTCGGCTGCTTGCCCAACTTCACGGTTATGGCTGCTGCCGACGAAGTGGAGTTGATGCACATGGTGGCGACAGCCGCCGCGCACAATTCAGGGCCCATTGCTTTAAGGTATCCGCGCGGCGAGGGTGTCGGCCTTGAACTGCCCAAGCGCGGCGTGGTGCTGCCCATCGGCAAAGGCCGTGTGGTACGCGAAGGCACATCTGTGGCGCTCTTAAGTCTCGGCACACGTTTGGCCGATTGCTTGAAGGCTGCCGACACACTGGCGGCGCGTGGGCTGACCTGCACGGTCGCTGACGCGCGTTTTGCCAAGCCTTTGGATAAAGACCTGATTGCGCAACTGGCCGAGCACCATGAAGTCGTGATCACGGTGGAAGAGGGCTCATCGGGTGGCTTTGGCGCGGCAGTACTGCAATACCTCGCCTCCAGCGGCCGCTTGGATCGGGGCCTCAAAATCCGCACGCTGACAATGCCCGACGTGTTCTTCGAACAGGCCAAGCCCGAAGAGCAATTAAAGGCTGCGGGCCTCAATGCCTTCTACATCGCGCAAGCCGCTGTGGGTGCCTTGGGCTTGGACGCGGGTAAAACGCTGCCTGGTCTCGCCAGCGCATAAGCTGTGAAGGCTAAAAAATCCCGTCTTGATGATCTCTTGGTGGCGCGCGGTCTTGCCGACGACAAGACCAAAGCGCAGGCCTTGATCATGTCGGG
>JAEUKL010000414.1 GCA_016793005.1 Rhodospirillaceae bacterium
ACGCAGTTGGTCTACAAACACGCCATTTCCACCGTGATGCCGTCGGCTCCGGTGCCGCTATTCGAGCCGGCTGACGGCGCGGGCGGCAAAGAAAGTGGTGGCAAAGATGACGCCGGAGCTTAAATAAGCTTCAAACGGCGAAAGTAAGAGGCCCAAAACGTCCCAAGTTCTACATGACACCGCGAAACCGGCCACACGGACGCTGGTGGTTTATCCGCATTTGAAGGTGCGCGGCGATGCTGCCGACCCGCGCACTGAACGCATGTCTGAATCGCGTCTGGACGAAGCGCGCGGGCTGGCGGCGGCTATTGCCTTGCAGGTGGTACACGCCGAGACCGTGAATCTGCAAAAGCCGCGGCCTGCCACACTCTTGGGGCTGGGGACGGTCGAGCGCTTGGCCGACTTTGTGAAAGAGAACCACATTGATCTGGCCTACGTAGATGGGCACCTGTCGCCCGGCCAGCAGCGCAATTTGGAAAAGGCCTGGCAGTGCAAGGTCATCGACCGCACCGGGCTGATTCTGGAAATCTTTGGGGCTCGCGCCAAAACTCGTGAAGGCCAGTTGCAAGTGGAACTGGCGCACCTGACGTACCAGAAAAGCCGGTTGGTGCGCAGTTGGACGCACTTGGAGCGGCAGCGCGGCGGCTTCGGGTTCATGGGCGGCCCCGGTGAAACACAGATTGAAATTGACCGTCGCTTGATCGGCGAGCGCATCGCGCGCCTGAAGAAAGAACTGGAAGTAGTGGCGCGCACGCGCCAACTGCACCGCGCGGCCCGTAAGCGCATTCCGTACCCGATTGTGGCGCTGGTGGGTTACACCAACGCCGGCAAGTCGACGCTGTTTAACACGCTCACATCGTCCGACGTCGTGGCGATGGACCAGTTGTTCGCGACACTCGACCCGACCATGCGGCAATTGAAGTTGCCCTCGGGCCGTACCGTCATTTTGTCCGATACCGTTGGCTTTGTGTCCGACCTGCCGCACGAACTGGTGGCGGCGTTCCGGGCGACGTTGGAAGAAGTGCTGGAAGCCGATGTGATCGTGCATGTGCGCGACATTGCGCATGATGAAACCGAAGCGCAGAAAAAAGATGTGGAGGAGGTGCTGGGCCAACTGGGGATCGACCCGGATAAGCCCGACACCAAGCCCATCGTTGAAGCGCTGAACAAGGTTGATCTCTTGTCCGATGAAGACCATGCCCGCATTTTCGGCCAGGCGGGCCGGGTGGATGATCGGGTCGCCTTGTCGGCGGTCACCGGCGAAGGCTTGCCGCGGCTGCTCAGCGTCATTGATACGCACTTAGCCAAGGCGCGCGCGGCCATCGAGTTGGCGATACCGTTATCCGACGGCGCAACGCTGGCGATGATCTACCGACGTGGTGAAGTGCTGCACCGGCGCGACACCGAAACCGAAGCCATTGTGACGGCTCTGCTGGATGCGGCCGATGCGGCGCGCCTGGAGCAGGCGGGGACCGCGCGCATCAATCCGCGGCTCTCCTCCGTTGCGGCAGAATAATGCCAAGTCTTGATCCCAATGCTGTCATCGGTGCGCTGCGCGAAGTGGCTGAAACCATCATTCTGCCGCGCTACAACAATCTTGAAGCCGAACAAATTCGCACTAAGTCCAACGCGCATGACGTGGTGACGGTGGCGGATGAAGAAAGCGAACAGCACCTGGCCGTGACGCTGCCCAAACTACTGCCGGGCTCGATCCTGATCGGCGAGGAAAGTGTCGCAAAGAATGCGGAGCTTTTAAATCACATCGCCAGCCACGAGTGGGTGTGGATTGTCGATCCGGTTGACGGTACGCTGAACTTTGTGAACGGCCGGCCCACGTTCTGCACCATGGCAGCCTTGGTGCACAAAGGTGAAACTGTGTGGGGCTTCATCCACGACCCACTTCGCAATGCAACACTCTGGGCCGAGCGTGGGGCAGGGGCATTCATCTCAAACGCAAACGAGCCACCGGTAAAACTGTCGATATCAACGCCAGCAGACCTGAAAATGTCCGGCCTTAATGCGGCGATCTACGACAAGGACATGGCGCCGATCAAAGGCAAGTTCGGGCGTATCTCGCGCTCGGGCTGTGCTGGCCACGACTATTGGGCCGCCGCCGAAGGCCGCTTGCATGTGGTGTCGTTTCGCAAATTGATGCCGTGGGATCATGCTCCCGGCGTGCTGATCCATGCCGAGGCGGGCGGTTACACCCGGTTGCTCAGCGGTGACGCCTATGAGCCGGGCAAACAAAGCACCATCGGCATCCTGGCGGCACCGAATGAGCAGATTTGGGCCGAGATCGTGGCTACGCGCCAGAATTTGGAATAGCCGCTTAGTCTTTTTGGTTTCTAATCCTTGCCGTCGTCCGTATCGACGTTAGAGGCGCCAGAACCATAGGCCGGAACGCCTGTGCGCGGGTCGACCTTCAACTTGGCGATCAGGCGCGGCGGCGGGTCGCGCAAGCTGCGGATGCGCCAGTCGTACTGCACGAAGCCGGGGGTACGTGATTGGCGCACAAAGTTGGCGTTGTGCTCCAGCACCTCGGCGTCTGTCACCACGCGCACCAGGCCTTGCATCTTCAGGCCCACTTCCTCGAACCGGTCGGCGTACAGCAACGCCTGGCCCGAACCGCCCAGCACCATTTTGGCGTCTTCCGTGGTGCGCAGGCGGAACATGGCGCCCTGGCGGCTGATGAAGTTGAAACTCTGCTTATTGCCGGCGAATTGGCCTTCTTTCATGTACTTCACCTGAAAGCGGCCACTGCCGATGGAGTTGATCTCCTTAAAGGCGGAATCGCCCTTCAGAAACTTCAGGTACTGTTGGATCTGGCGGTCGGCGTCTTCCTTGCTGATCTCACCGCGCACGATTTTTCCGTACAGCGGCGCATAGGTAATGATGCCGATGTAGGTCACGCCGTAGGCACCCAGGGATGTAAAGCGGACCTCGGTTTCAAACTGTTCGGGCAGCCAACAACTGCTGAGCAGCGTCAGTGATGTGACGGCGCCAACCAGCCAAATCGTGATTCGTTTCAACAGGGTAGGGCGCACGACTTCAAACCGAACATGAACACTGAAAACCGGGCTTACTTTCCTTCGCGCTTGGCTTGAACCCACAGGTTTTCCATCTCATCCAAGGTCGCCTGGGCAGGGGTTTTGCCAACCACCGCCAGCAACTCTTCGATGCGCCGGAAACGCCGTTCGAACTTCAGGTTCGTCCGCCGCAGGGCCATGCCGGGGTCGATATTGACCTT
>JAEUKL010000047.1 GCA_016793005.1 Rhodospirillaceae bacterium
AACTGGCCAGTGTAGCTGGCTTTCACCTTCGCCACTTGTTCCGGGGTGCCGGTTGCGACAATGGCGCCGCCGCCCGAGCCGCCTTCGGGCCCGATGTCGACAATCCAGTCGGCGGTTTTGATCACGTCCAGGTTGTGCTCGATGACGATGATGGTGTTGCCGGCATCCACCAGCGTATTCAGCACTTCCAACAACTTGCGCACATCCTCGAAGTGCAGGCCCGTTGTCGGTTCATCCAGGATGTACACCGTGCGGCCCGTGGCGCGCTTACTGAGTTCCTTCGCGAGTTTGATGCGCTGCGCTTCACCACCCGACAGTGTTGTGGCCTGCTGGCCCAAGTGGATGTAGCCCAGGCCCACTTTGTTCAGGAGGTCGAGTTTCTCGCGGATGCTGGGCACAGCTTTGAAGAATTCCGCACCTTCTTCCACGGTCATGTCCAGCACGTCGGCGATGCTTTTACCCTTAAACGTCACTTCCAAGGTTTCGCGGTTGTAGCGCTTGCCCTTACAGACATCGCAGGTGACGTACACGTCAGGCAGGAAGTGCATTTCGATCTTGATAAGCCCGTCACCCTGGCAGGCTTCGCAGCGCCCACCCTTGACGTTGAAGGAAAAGCGCCCCGGCTGATAGCCGCGCGTTTTGGCTTCGGGCAATTCGGCAAACCATTCACGGATCGGTGTGAAGCAGCCCGTGTAGGTGACAGGGTTACTGCGCGGCGTGCGGCCGATGGGCGATTGGTCGATGTCGATCACTTTGTCCAAGTGATTGATGCCCTCGATTTTATCATGCGGCCCCGGCACATCGCGCGCACCGTACAGCGTTTTCGCGAGCGCTTTATATAAAGTCTCGAGCACCAGCGACGACTTGCCGCCGCCGGACACACCCGTCACGCAGGTCATCGTGCCCATCGGGAAGGTGGCATCGACGTTTTGCAGGTTGTTGGCGCGCGCGCCTTTGACGGTGATGAACTTGCCGTTGCCCTTGCGGCGCTCTTTTGGGATTGAAATGGAACGCTTGCCGGTGAGGTACGCTGCCGTGACGCTGTCTTTCGACTTCATCACCTCTTTCGGCGTGCCTTCGGCCACAACTTGACCGCCGTGGATGCCTGCGCCCGGTCCCATGTCGACCAAATAGTCAGCAGTGAGGATGGCGTCTTCGTCGTGTTCGACGACCAGCACGGTGTTTCCGATATCGCGCAGGCGTTTCAGTGTTTCGAGCAGGCGATTATTGTCACGCTGATGGAGGCCGATGGAGGGCTCGTCCAGCACATACAGAACGCCCGTGAGCCCGGAGCCGATCTGCGACGCCAAGCGAATGCGCTGGCTTTCACCGCCGGACAAAGTGCCGGAATTGCGGGCCAGCGTCAGATAATCCAGGCCGACGTTGTTGAGGAAGTGCAGGCGTTCATCGATCTCGCGCAAAATGCGCCGCGCGATTTCCTTTTGCTTGGTGTTGAGGTGCTTATCGAGCCCGCCAAACCACGCAGCGGCATCGGAAATGCTGAGTTCCGAAACTTCGCCGATGTGTTTTTTGTTGATCTTCACCGCCAAACATTCGGGCTTCAAACGATAACCCTTGCAGGCTTCGCAGGGCTGCGAGGTCTGGTACTTTTCCAGTTCTTCCCGGATCCACGCGCTGTCGGTTTCGCGCCAGCGGCGTTGCAGGTTGTTCACAACACCTTCGAAGGGCTTCTTGGTTTCGTACTTGCGCGTGCCGTCGTCAAACTTGATGGTGATCGCGTCTTCGCCGGTCCCGTGCAGGATGGCGTCGCGCACCTTGGCAGGTAATTTCTTCCACGGCGTTTTTGCGTCCGCCCCGTAGTGTTTGCACACGCCGCGCAAGGCTTGCAGGTAGTAGGGTGAGGGCGGCTGCGAACTGCCCCAGGGCGCCACGGCCCCTTCTTCGACGCTCAACGCTGCGTCAGGGATGATCAGCGCTTCATCGAAGTGCAGCGTCACACCGAGCCCGTCGCACGTGGGGCAGGCGCCGAACGGATTGTTGAACGAGAACAGGCGCGGTTCAATCTCATCAATCGTGAAACCCGAGACCGGGCAGGCGAACTTGGCCGAAAACACGGTGCGCGCCGCATCACCCTTTTTATCGGCGTCTTCGGTGTAGGCAATGCCATCCGCGAGGCCCAACGCAGTTTCGAGTGAATCCGCCAAACGCTGCTGCAAGCCTTCGCGCACGACAATACGGTCGACCACCACATCGATGTCGTGCTTTTTCTTCTTGTCCATCGTGGGCACGGCATCGATCTCATACAGCGTGCCGTCGACTTTCACGCGCTGAAAGCCTTTCTTCTGCAAATCAGCCAAGTCTTTTTTGTATTCGCCTTTGCGGCCGCGCACGAATGGCGCCATCAAATAAAGCCGCGTGCCGTCGCCCATGGCCATGATGCGATCGACCATTTGGCTGACGGTCTGCGCTTCGATGGGCAAGCCAGTCGCGGGCGAGTAGGGAATGCCCACACGCGCCCACAAGAGACGCATGTAGTCGTGAATTTCAGTCACCGTGCCGACGGTCGACCGCGGATTGCGGCTGGTGGTTTTCTGCTCGATGGAAATGGCAGGCGATAGGCCTTCAATGGAATCCACGTCGGGCTTTTGCATCAGTTGCAGGAACTGGCGCGCGTAAGCCGAGAGTGATTCCACATACCGGCGCTGCCCTTCCGCATAGACCGTATCGAACGCCAGCGACGACTTGCCCGAGCCCGACAAGCCCGTCACGACAACCAGTTTGTCGCGGGGCAGTGTCACGTTGATGTTCTTGAGATTGTGCTCGCGGGCGCCGCGAATTTTGATGTCGGTCAGCATTACCGTTGTTTTCTTGAGCTTTTAGGGTGTTTCAGAGATGAATTGGCGCTCGGCTTGACGCTGAGAACAAAACGAGTACATTCATACCCGCTCAAATTCGCTCTGACAAGCCAGACGCCTTTCATATGTAGCCTGCTGGCTACGATTGGAAAGAGCGTTTGAACTTTTGCGTCGTGCGGTCTGTTTTCTGTGGATAACGCGGACTCTGCGCTTTGTGACGTGGCGTTCTCTCGTTAAGTTCCTGGCTGTTTTTATCGGAGTTTTTGAAGCATGGCTGGTAGCGTCAACAAAGTGATCTTGATCGGGAACCTGGGCAAAGACCCTGAGGTCCGGACCATGCAGAACGGCAATAAAGTCGCCAATCTCACGTTGGCCACCTCGGAAAACTGGCGCGACAAAGCCTCGGGCGAGCGCAAAGAAAAAACCGAATGGCACCGCGTGGTGATTTTCGGAAACTTGGCCGATATCGCCGAGAAGTACCTGAAAAAGGGCTCGAAGGTGTATGTGTCGGGCAGTTTGCAGACCCGCAAATGGCAGAACAAAGACGGCCAAGACCAGTACACCACTGAGGTCGTCTTACAAGGCTACGGCGGCGAACTGACCATGCTGGACAGCAAGGGCAGCGGCGGCGGTTCGGGCGGCGGCTATGGTGGTGGCGGGGGCGGCGATATGGACGAGCCCGTCATGTCGGGCGGCGGCTGGGATTCAGGCTCAGCGGGTGGCACCTTCGGCGGCGGCAACAAAGGTGGCCGCGGTAAGGGCGGCGGCGGCGATATGGATGATGATATCCCGTTCTAGGTGGTATCCCGGTCCGACTTTCCGTTTTCACGGCTGAGTACTGCGTGACGGACTGATGAGTTCGGTTACGTCGCTTTTGGAATATGCGCGAATAAGGACAACACGATGATTCTTCTGACGGGTGCGACGGGCAAAACCGGCATGGTGGCGGCAGCAAAAATCGCGGCTGCCGGTAAGAAGGCGCGTGTTGTGACGCGCGATGCGGCACGGGCTACGAAGCTTGCCGAAATGGGCCACGAAATCGCGGTTGGCGATGCGGCCGACGGCGCCTTCATGAAGGAAGCCATGCGCGGCATCAAGCGCGCGTTCCTGTTGCTGGCGAACACCCAGAACCAAGGCGACATGGAAGCGCAGTTCACCGACATTGCCAAAGCAGCGGGGGTGCGCCACATCGTGAAAATCTCGTCCATCGAAGCGCATGCGGGCATCGGCGCGAAAGTGCCCGAAATGCATGCGACGTCTGAGGCGTACATCAAGGCCTCCGGCGTGGCGTGGACCATGGTGAAGCCCAACTTCTATATGCAAACGCTGCTGGCGGCGGCCAAAGGCATTCAAGCGCGCGGCGAACTGACGATGCCGATTGGCAAAACGCGCATCAGTATGATCGATTGCCGCGACAGCGGTGAAATCGTCGCTAAAACGCTGCTGGAAAGCGGCCACGAAGGCCAAAGCTATAAATTGACCGGCCCCGAAGCGGTGTCGTTCGATGATGTGGCCAAGCGCATGACGGCGATCCTCGGCAAAGAGGTGAAGTACGTCGATCCGCCGCTGCCCGCGTACCGCGAGAATTTGCTCAAAGCCCTGCCTGATCCGTGGCGTGTGGATTCCGTGTGCGAAATCTTCGCCATGACGGCCAAGGGCCCGGAGATCATCAGCAGCATCACCGACACCGTGCAGAAGCTTCTGGGTCGCGCGCCCGGCGGCCTGGACAAGTTCATCGGCGATTACAAAGCTGCTTTTGCCTAATATTGCTGCGCCGCACAATTTTTAGAGCGATCGAGACGAAGAAAATGCGCGGCCTTAGGGTCGCGCATTTTGTTTTTGCGCCGTCGATTCTCGCAAATCGGATCGGTTCTCGGCACCGCCAGATGTAGGGCCTCGAAATGGGCCTGAAAATGCACCATCAGGCTTCTCTAGAATACTTCAAGGAAACAACTTAACTTATTGTATTTAATACTATAGTTATCCACAGATAAGGCGGCGTGACGGGCCTTTTCGTG
>JAEUKL010000279.1 GCA_016793005.1 Rhodospirillaceae bacterium
TCTTCGGCGCCTAAACTCGTTTAGCAGCCCGCGTTGCCTAAGCAGATTTAGCCAAGAGAGAGCTTCGACGTATCCACGCTCTTCAGGCCGCTGCCGCCGCCGGCGGCCCCCACCGAGGCTTGTTTCAGCTTCAGCTTCAGATCGCCGACGTTATCGGCTTCGCCCAGCGCGGTTTCTTCGCTGATGGTCCCGGCTTTCACCAACGCCAGCAAGGCCTGGTCGAAGGTTTGCATACCGTTGTGGGCGTTCTCTTCCATCATTTTCTTCAGTTCCTTAATTTCGCCTTTGGCGATCAGGTCCTTAATGTAGCCCATGTTCAGCATGATCTCGAGCGCGGCCGCACGCCCGCCGCCCTCTTTACGCACGAGGCGCTGCGAAATAACGCCCTTCAGATTGTTCGAGAGGCTTAAGAGAACTTGCGCATGCATTTCCTGCGGGAAGAAATTCACCACGCGTTCGATGGCTTGGTTGGCATTGTTGGCGTGCAAAGTCGCCATGGCCAGGTGCCCCGTTTCCGAAATATTGAGCGCGTGCTCCATCGTCTCCATATCGCGGATTTCACCGATCAGGATCAGGTCGGGGTGCTGACGAAGCGTATTCTTCAGGGCGGCGTTGAACGAGTCGGTATCCACGCCGACTTCGCGTTGCGTCACGATGCATTTTTTGTGTTCGTGCACGAATTCCACCGGGTCTTCGATGGTGATGATGTGGCCGGGAGCACTTTCGTTGCGGTGCCCGATCATCGCGGCCAGCGAGGTCGATTTACCAGAGCCGGTGCCGCCAACCACGAAAATCAGCCCGCGCTTTTCCATCACGAGATCGCCCAGAAGTGTGGGCAATTTCAAATCCGCCAAGGTGGGAATTTGCGTGCGGATGATACGCGCCACCAGGCCCGGTTGCTGGCGCTGGCGGAACAAGTTCAAACGGAAACGCCCCACACCATCCAGCACAATGGCCATGTTGAACTCACCGGTCTTGGTGAATTCAGCTTTCTGTTTTTCGTTCAGGAACGAACCGACAATACGTTCGATCTCTTCGACTTTCAGGGGCTTGTCGCGCAAATTCACGAAGCCCTTGTCGCCCCGCCACATGGGGGCGGCATCGACGGTGATGTACAAATCCGAGCCGCCAGGGCCCGCCAATTCCTTCAGCCAGCCTTGAAATTCAGAGTCGATCACAGAAGCCCCTAACAAATGCGCGACGCATTAAAAATGTAGTGATTAAACAGCCGGCTTAGAATAGCGAGCGCGACTTTTTAGGCTCGCCCGCCGCCGGGGCAGGTTGCGCCGCGGGTGCCGCAGGTGCGGCCGGCGCCGCCGCTGCAGGACGCGGGGCCGCGGCCCCCGGTGCTGCGCCCGCAGGCTCTTCATTGCCGGCCAGCATCTTCATCGTGTCGCCGGCTTCAGCCGGATCAACCGTGCCCGCTTCCACCAGCTTGCGGATCGAATCTTCCATGGTCTGCATGCCGTAGCGCATGCCGACCTGAATCATCGAGTACACTTGCGGTACTTTGTTTTCGCGGATCAGGTTGCGGATGGCGTTGGTACCGACCAGGATTTCGTGGGCCGCCGCGCGTCCGCCGCCTTTGCGCTTGAGCAGCACCTGGCTGACCACGGCTTGCAGCGAGCCCGCAATCATGGCGCGCACCATTTCTTTGTCGCCCGCCGGGAACACGTCGATGATGCGGTCGACTGTCTTGGCGGCGGAACTGGTATGCAGTGTGCCCATCACCAAGTGCCCGGTTTCAGCGGCCGTCAGCGCCAGCGAAATCGTTTCGTGGTCGCGCATTTCACCCACCAGGATCACGTCCGGATCTTCGCGCAGGGCAGACTTAAGTGCGCGGGCGAACGACTTGGTATGGCGGCCCACTTCACGGTGATTGATCAGTGCGCGTTTTTTCTTGTGCACGAATTCCACCGGGTCTTCGACCGTCAGAATGTGCAAATCGCTGGTTTCGTTCATGTAGTTGATCATGGCCGACAGCGTGGTCGATTTGCCCGAGCCTGTGGGGCCGGTGACCAGCACCAGGCCGCGCTCGAAGCTTGCGAACTGCTTGAAGATCTCAGGTGCGTTTAACTGCTCCAGCGACGGAATTTTGGTGGGGATTTCACGGAAGGCAGCCGCCGAGCCGGTGGTCGTGGTGTAGGCGTTCACGCGGAAGCGCGACTCTTCTCCGAAGGCAATGGCGAAGTCGATTTCCTTTTCGGCTTCGTACTCTGCGCGCTGCTCTTCGGTCATGATGTTGTAGATCATGTCCTTTACGGTGTCGGCGCTCAGGTCGCCGGTTTTGATCGGGCGCAAGCCGCCGTCGATGCGCACCATGGGTTCTTTCTGCGCAACCAAGTGCAGATCCGATGCCTTGTTCTGCTGGGCAAAGGCAAGAAGTTCCGTGATATCCATTTTAAAAGTCCCCCAAGTCGCAAGATATGAGCCGCGCCCTTAAACGGTGCGGCTGCTTAATTACATGGTGTTGCGCAAGTATTTAACGCGTTCGCGAATGCCGTCGACGGGCGTGTCGGTAATGACAGGATTGAGTTCGAAGATCCGCAGGAATTCCGAGTAGCCGGCGACAGCGTCCTCTTTACGCTTTAAGCGGTCGGCCAGTATGCCGATGTTTAAATGGTACATGGCAATCATCGGTGACATCTGGATGGCAGATTTCAGATATTCGAAGGCCGATTGATCGTCCCCGCTGCTGCTGCGCATTTCTGCCAGGGCGGCGTAGACTTCGGGCCGCTTCACGCCTTTCTGGACCAAATTCTCTAACTGAATCTGGGCATCTGTGGCGGGTAAGTTCGCCGACATCTGAATGACGCGCGCCAGAGCCGCTTCGTTGTCGGGCTCGACAATCAGAAGGCGGGTATAGGCTTGCTGTGCTTCACGCATGCGGCCCAGTTTGTCGTAGGACATGGCGATGCCCAAGAGCGCCAAACGGTCGCTGGGAACCTTGTCGACAATGCCCTGATACTTATCCAGGGCCTCGGTGTATTGACCGGCGGCGAAATCACGTAAGGCCCGGTGATAGGGTGTGTCGGTATTTTCAGCAATCACCTGGCTGAGAATCATGGTGCGCGCGTCGGTGTTCCAGAACGCCAATACGCGCTCACGATACTCAGCGCGTCGCGCATCATCAGAGCTATGGTAACGCTCGACGGCCTTGGGCCAGGAGCCTTGCAAGCCGTAGAGCTGCTTCAAGTATTGTGCGCCGTAAGCCACGTTGGCGGCAGGATCAAAGGCCTGCTCGATGTCGCGGAACGCTGTGGGGTGGTAGCGCAGATTGATCTGCATGCAGCCGACATCAATGGAACGCTGGCCTTCGTCCAACAGCTTACGTACTGCTGCCACGGCCTGTTCCTTGGTATCGAAGTACCGTCCATTGCCGCCGACGTTGATCGTCCAGGGCCACGGTACGCGGTCGCCGTCGATCTCGCGGCCCGATTCCGTAAAGGCCACAGCCGTCAGCAGGCCTTGCGGAATGCGCTGCGAGCGCTCGTAAATCTGTACATTGCGCATGCAATCGCGGTTGTCGCTCGCTTGCGCCGCGGCTTCAGGCGCAGTGAACGCAGCCGTGACAAGTGTGCCGAGTGCTGCCAAAGCAGTCCCGAGCCCTTGCGCTGACAGCTTTAAGCTTAGAACACCACGCATAGCTTCCATCCCCAACGTTCCAGTCCCCAACGCCTTAATCCCCGAAGGCTTTTATCTTTAACTCGGGTTGCCGCACGATCCTGTGCCGCAACTGATAATCAAAGGCTGCAATGATTTGAACTCTAAGATGTCGTCAAACGTCCCCGATGGCGCCCCCGTACGGTAGGTCACATCGTTGTCGGCATTCTCGACTTCGGAGGTGTCGGTCGGTGTCGCCCCCGTATTGCCCGATACGCTTTCACCACCAAACATGTTCGGGCCATGGCTGACTAGGATGTAAGCGATACTTGTGTAACCTAAGGATGTCCCGGATAAATTCTGCATCACAAGCGCTGACGTGAAAGTCGGGAAACTGCCGCTCGCGTTACGCTGCACATCGCTTGAGCTGTCGGTAAGTGCTGGATCGACGGCATATGTCATGCGCCGGTTCCAGCCGTCGGTGGCTTCATTTTCCGATATGCCCAGCGTCACCCAGGGCACCAGGCCGCTGCCGCCGCCGGTGCACGCACCGCCGCTGCCGCAGGCGGTTGTGTAAGCTGCCGTGCCGTTATGCGAAACGCCGGTTGTCGCTGATCCACGCACCGCCGGGCACGGCAGGCAGCCGTTGGAGATGACGTAGCCCAGCAGGGCGGCCTCTACGGTTCCCATCTTCTGCCGCGTCTCGCTGATTTTTGCGCTTTTGATGACGGGGCCGGTTGCCAGCAGACCGCCCGACAACACCAGCCCGATCACGACCAGAACGATGCCAACCTCGATCAGGGTAAAGCCGCGCGCCCTTTTCCATGAACCGGCGTGTGCGGAAAATGCAGCACGAAGCGATGAGCGCAGGTTTTGCAGCAAAGAACATCCCCCGTTGGTATCGTCATCCCGCAGGCATGCTTTCAGCTGCCCAGGCGCGAAGATCGAGGACCAATACGCAATGGGGCCGAGTGTCGGATATTCGCTGCGTCGGCGCAAGCAAAAAAACACCGAATAACAATGGGTTAGCTGTCGAAACGAGCCTTGAAAAGATTGCCCTTTTCACAGTTTCGCGGTTATCCACAAGAGCGGGTACCAAATTTCACGGGCGTGCCTTAGTTTGCCGCCCATGTGGCTGGATGTTGTTGATCTCAGAGACTTTTACGCCAGTACCTTGGGCCGGTTGGTCCAGGGGCTGATCGGCCGTCAGTTGCGCGCCATCTGGCCCAATCTGACGGGCCAGCGCGTGCTGGGTTTGGGGTTCGCAGCACCTTACCTGGATGCTTTGCGTGCCGACGCTGAACGCGTTTTGGCAGTGATGCCGCCAGGGCAGGGTGTGATGCACTGGCCCGACCCGGGGCCAAGTTTGGTCTGCCTCGCCGAGGAGTTCACGCTGCCGCTGCCCGACCGCTCCATTGATCGCTTGCTGCTGGTGCATTCCCTGGAAAGCAGCGCCGAATTGCGGCTGATGATGCGCGAATGCTGGCGCGTGCTGGCTGATGGCGGGCGCGTGGTTGTGGTGGCCGCAAATCGCAGCAGTTTATGGGCGCGGTTTGAATTCTCGCCTTTCGCGCATGGCCGCCCTTACTCCTCAAGCCAGATCACATCGTTATTGCGCGACGGCATGTTCGCGCCGCGCCAAACCGCGAAAGCGTTATTCCTGCCGCCTATGTTCTGGCGGTTGTTTTCCGGCTGGGCAGCGGCCTTCGATCGCCTCGGCAATCGCTGGTTCCCGACGTTTGCCGGCGTGCACATCGTTGAAGCGGAAAAGCAAATTTATGCGACGCCGTTGGTGGGCACACCCGCAGTGCGCAAAGCGGCGGCGGTGGCGCGCCCTGCGGCGAACTATGAGCCCGCTAAGAATTACGAGTGAGTACGAACACAGCCTGTTCGCTGAACACGTTCGCGAGCCAGCCGGTGGCGCTGAAGTTTTGCTTCAGTCCTTCTGAACTCAGCGCATAGCCTTGTTCGATTTTCACATTCAGCGTTTTGCACAAGTCGACGAAGTCAAGGATCGTGCACAGGTGAATGTTGGGCGTGTCGTACCACTGATCCGGCAGGTTTTTCGTCATAGGCATACGCCCCTTAACCATCAGAGACCAGCGCACGCGCCAGTGCCCGAAGTTGGGCAGCGATACGATCGCCCTGCGTCCGATGCGCAACAAATCTTCCAGCACCTGGCGCGGCTGCACGGTGGCCTGCAACGTCTGGCTCAGGACCACGTAATCAAACGCGCCGGCTGGATAATCTTTCAAATCGGATTCCAAGTTGCCTTGAATGACGGGCAGGCCTTGACTGACGGCCGCGCGGACGCGCGCCATAGAAATTTCCAATCCACGGCCATCCACTTGCTTGAACGAAGCGAGGTACGACAACAGCGCACCGTCGCCGCAGCCGATATCCAGCACGCGGCTGCCTGATGTGATCAGATCGGCCACTAACTGCAAGTCAACGCGCATGCGTTTCACGGATTTTGGCGCCTCAGCACTGATCTGGTTCATGATTTCGCGACCTTCGGCACGCGGCGCACGTCCGCACAGCCATCCACGAACCCGCGCAGCGTTTGGTGGAAGTCGGGTTCATCCAACAAAAAGGCGTCGTGGCCCTTGTCGGATTCAATCTCCACAAAGCTTACGTTGGCGGCGACCGCATTCAGCGCGTGCACGATGGCGCGGCTTTCCTGCGTGGGGAACAGCCAGTCGGACGTGAACGAGATCAGGCAGAAACGCACCGGCGAACCCTTGAAGGCGTTGGCCAATACGCCGTCGTTCTCGCCGGCCAAATCGAAGTAATCCATCGCGCGTGTGATGTAGAGGTACGAGTTGGCATCAAAGCGGTCCACAAACGTGTAGCCCTGATGACGCAAATAGCTTTCCACCTGGAAGTCGGCATCAAACCCATAGGTAAGCGCGGCGCGCTCTTGCAGGCGACGGCCGAATTTGCGGTGAAGTGCCGTTTCCGAAAGATACGTAATGTGCGCGGCCATGCGCGCCACCGCCAAGCCACGCTTGGGGACTTTGTTTTCTTCCAGATAATTGCCGTGGCACCAATCGGGGTCTGCCATGATGGCTTGGCGGCCTACTTCGTGGAACGCGATGTTCTGCGCCGAGTGGCGGTACGAGCCTGCAATGGGCACAGCCGCATACACGCGTTGTGGGTAACGATGTGCCCACTCAATCGCTTGCATCGCGCCCATAGAGCCGCCGATCACGCAGAGTACTTTGTCGATGCCCAACTGATCCAACAACTTGGCTTGCGCCGCCACCATGTCGCGAATGGTGATGACCGGGAATCTCAAACCATACGGTCTGCCTGTGGCCGGGTTGATTTCCTTCGGGCCCGTCGAGCCCATGCAGCCGCCCAGCACGTTGGCGCACACAATGAAGTAGCGGTTGGTGTCGATGATTTTGCCAGGGCCGATCATATCGTCCCACCAGCCGCGCTTGCCCGTTACCGGGTGCACACCGCACACATACTGATCGCCCGTCAGTGCATGGCAGACCACAATCACGTTGGACTTGTCGGCGTTCAAAGTCCCATAGGTCTGGTACGCCATGGTCACACCCGTCAGCACCTCGCCCGATTGCAGCGTCAAAGGCTCGGCCAGCACCATCCGCGCATCGAGGGCGGAGGAGGTGGCTTCAACGCTTAAAACGGGGGCGGCAGGGGTGTTCATGGCTCGATTTACAGGCGGTGGTTACAGGCACCCTCATATGGGGTCCCGAACCCCAGGAATCAGCCCCTAAAGCCGCGTCTGTCAACGCTTTCTTTCGTTTTTGACCTTTGCTTTCGGCTGTCCAGAAACTATGACTGAGCCCAATTTTGGGGGTCTGCATTCTGGAAAGATGCGTGGCCCTGCACCGATCTTGAAAGATGACAAAAATGGCGCTTCCCCAACCGAAACCCGGGGTCATGGACATCACCCTGTACGTGGGTGGTAAATCCCGCCTTCAGGGCGTCAGCCGGGTTATCAAACTGTCGTCCAACGAAGCGGCTCTGGGCCCCAGCCCCAAGGCCGTCGCGGCGTATGATCAGGCCCACGGCGCGCTTCACCGCTATCCGCCCGGCGATGCCGCTGACCTGCGCGACGCCATTGCCGAAGTTCACAAACTGAACGCCGACCAGATCATCTGCGGCGGCGGGTCTGATGAAATTCTGGGGCTTCTGTGCCGCGCCTATGCTGGCCCAGGCGATGAGATCGTGCACACCACGCACGGCTTTCTCATGTACAACATTTATGCGCGCAGCGTTGGCGCCACGCCCGTTGTGGTGCCCGAGCGCAACATCACGGCGGATGTCGATGCGATTTTGAAAGCG
>JAEUKL010000124.1 GCA_016793005.1 Rhodospirillaceae bacterium
TAAATGCGCGCTTGGCCGGTTCCGCGATCAGGCCGCGCTTGCGGCGGCGGCGCTTCTCGGCAGCGCACATCTGGTCATAGATGATAGCCGTCACACCTTGGGTGTCGCGGAAGGCAGCTTCGACGGTTTTCAGATCATCGCGCGGATGAACAGTCACGCCGGGCGCTAAGGTCTTAATGTCGTCGTACCTGGCAGCATCCTCCGCCACAACGGCGATCCGGCCAACACCTTCAGCGGCAAGTTGGCGCGTGATCGCCGGAACGTCGAGTTGCCCATCGACGCTCTGGCCGCCTGTCATTGCAACGGCGTCATTGAAGAGGATTTTGTAGGTGATGCGGGCTTTGGCGGCGACAGCCTGACGGATCGCAAGCAAACCTGAGTGAAAGTAGGTGCCGTCGCCTAGGTTGGCGAAAATATGCTGCGTGTTGGTGAACGGCGCTTGGCCCAACCACTGCACGCCTTCACCGCCCATGGCGCTGAAGAACGTTGTTTCGGGGCTGGTCCAACGCGCCATGTAGTGGCAGCCAATGCCGGCAAGTGCGTGACTTCCGGGCAGGACTTTTGTCGAGCGGTTGTGCGGACAGCCTGAGCAATAGAACGGATCTCGGGTTTCAATGCTGCTCTGACGTTGGGACGTGCGCGCCTGCGGCTTTGTAACGCTGTCTTGCGGCAACAGGCCGGCAATTACAGCGGCGATATCGGCGGATGTCAGCACACCGTTTTCGGACAGCAGGGGTTTACCGTTTGCATCGTGCTTGCCCAGAACGCGCGGGCGGCTCTCTGCCGGCATATCATACAGCGCGTCTTTGATTTGGGTTTCGAGCAACGCGCGCTTGTCTTCAATGACGAGAATGCTGTCGAGACCCACCGCAAACTCGCGCATCGCACTTTCATCCAACGGCCACGACAGACCGATTTTCAGAACGCTGATGCCCAAACCGGCGGCGGTTTCGGCATCGAGCTTCAAATCCTGCAGGGCTTGCATCAATTCGCTGAAGGCGCGGCCTGTCGCGACAACGCCGAGGCGCGGTTGCGCGCTGCGAATGACAGTGCGGTTCACGCCCACTTGGCGTGCGAAGTCCAGCACCGCAGGCAGCTTCACGTTACGCATGCGCACTTCTTGTGCCACAGGCGTGTCTTGCGCGCGAATATGGACATTGAGCGCGCCTTCGCCGGTTTGCGGCATGGGCAAGTGGCTGTAGCGGTCGGTGCCCACTTCAATCACCGCATGGCTATCCATGTTGTCGGTGGAGGCAATGACGCTGACCCAGCAGCCGGAGTAACGCGACATCGCCATGCCGATGACAGTGAAATCCAGCACGTCTTGCACGTCGCTGGGGTTCAGCACCGGAATCTCGGCATGGATCAGGCCAAATTCACTTTGGTTCGGAAGTGTCGAGGATTTGCATTCCGGGTCATCGCCCGCCAGCACTACGACACCACCGTTGGGCGAGGTGCCGGCGAAATTGGCATGACGCATCGGATCGATGGCGCGGTCCACGCCCGGTGCTTTGCCGTACCAGATGCCGAACACGCCGTCGTACTTCGCGCCCGGCAGGAATCCCACTTGCTGTGTGCCCCACACAGCCGTGGCGCCCAGCTCTTCGTTGACGCCCGGTTGGAACACAACATTGGCGCCGTTTAAAAATTCGGAGGATGCGGTGAGCTCTTGATCGTAACCACCCAAAGGTGAGCCGCGGTAGCCGGATATAAAGCCAGCGGTATTGAGGCCGCGCGATTTATCTACTCTTGCGATTTCCAGCGGCAGGCGCGCCAGGGCCTGAAGGCCCGTCGCCAACACTTGGCCGCTGGTGGCGGCATAGCGATCATCAAGCGTCACATCACGCATGACCAGCTTCTCCCTTGGGCCCTCGCATGGGCCCATCCCGTTGGTCTGCGAAACAGGGCCAAAACGGACACCTTGGCACTGTTTCTGGAATGCGTTATGCGTATCACATGATCTCAGGTTGTTTTTTGCATTCTATTTCGTTTAAGCACATCTATTTAGGACGGATATCCTAATATGGCCGACCCCACCGATCTGAAACTAGATGCTACCGACTTGAAAATATTGAGGATTTTGCAAGGTGACGCGGATGTCTCCATGCAAGACCTCGCTGAAAAGGTCGGTTTATCCCACACGCCATGCTGGCGGCGCGTCAGCCGTATGAAAGAGCAGGGCGTGATCTTGGGCAAACGCATGATCGTCGACGGCGAGCGCGTCGGCAAAGGCGTGAATGCCTTATGTACGGTCGAGCTTGAGCATCACCACGAAGATACGCTCAACGCATTTGAAAGCGCGGTGCAAAGTTGTCCGGAAATTATCGAGTGCT
>JAEUKL010000129.1 GCA_016793005.1 Rhodospirillaceae bacterium
CTTGGCCGATGCATTCCCCGAAGCCCGCGAGATTTTCGGTGAAGTGGATGAGGCCTTAAAGCAGAACCTCTCGAAGCTGATGTTCGAAGGTCCCGAAAGCGATCTGACGCTCACGGAAAATGCGCAGCCCGCACTCATGGCCGTGAGTTTGGCCGTGGTGAAGGTGCTGGAGACGCAAGGCAAGGTCTCGATCCGCAACACCGCGCGCTATGTGGCCGGGCATTCCTTGGGTGAATACTCAGCCTTGGCGGCGGCTGGTTCGCTGTCGCTCTCGGATGCGGCGCGTTTGCTGAAAACCCGCGGTCAGGCCATGCAGAAAGCCGTGCCTGTGGGCGTTGGCGCCATGGCCGCATTGCTGGGTCTGGAACTCGATCAGGCGCAAGCTGTTGCGGCAGAGGCTTCTGCCAACGGCGAAATTTGTGCTGCCGCCAACGACAACGCACCGGGCCAAGTTGTGGTGTCGGGGCATGCGGCTGCCGTGCAGCGCGCCATCGACATCGCAAAATCAAAAGGGGCCAAGCGCGCGATCATGCTGGCCGTAAGCGCACCATTCCACTGCGCGCTGATGAAGCCCGCCGCTGATGTGATGGCCGAGGCGTTGTCGAAGGTCGAAATCAAGGCGCCGTCGGTGCCGGTCATCGCCAACGTCACCGCTGCCACAGCCATTGATCCCGATGAAATCCGCAATCTGTTGGTGGAGCAAGTGACCGCCATGGTGCGCTGGCGTGAAAGCGTGCTGTTGATGCAGCAAGCGGGCGTGGACACACTGATCGAAGTGGGCTCGGGCAAGGTGCTGACCGGTTTGGCCAAGCGCATTCATGGCGATCTCGCGGGCATCAGCATCCAAGGCCCCAAAGACGTCGAAGAGTTTTTGAAACGAGTCTAAGGCGGAGTGTCAGTCATGTTCGATCTCAGCGGTAAGACAGCTTTGGTGACGGGTGCGAGCGGCGGTATCGGCCGCGCGGTCGCAAAAGCACTGCATGCCCAGGGCGCAACGGTCACGCTACACGGCACGCGCAAAGAAGTGCTGGAAGAACTAGCGGGTGAACTGAAAGAGCGCGCTCATGTGCTGACGTGCAATTTCTCGGACATCGAAGCGGTGGAAAAGCTGGTGCCCGATGCCGAAGCGGCCATGGGGCAGTTGGACATTCTGGTGAACAACGCCGGCATCACGCGCGACGGTCTTATTTTGCGCATGAAGGATCAGGATTTCTGGGATGTGATCGGCGTGAACTTAGGGACCGCCTTCCGCCTCTCCCGCGCTGCGGTCAAAGGCATGATGAAAAGAAGATACGGCCGCATCATCAACATTTCGTCGGTCGTGGGTGTCACCGGCAACCCCGGACAGGTGAACTATGTGGCCTCGAAGGCGGGGCTGATCGGCATGACCAAGTCGCTGGCCCAGGAAGTGGCCAGCCGCAACATCACGGTCAATGCCGTGGCGCCCGGCTTTATCGCCAGCGCCATGACCGATGCGCTCAATGACGACCAGAAGAAGCGCATCACCGATTCTATTCCTCTGGGCCGGATGGGCGCGGGCGATGATATCGCCGCCGCCGTGGCGTACCTGGCCAGTGCCGAAGCCGCTTACGTGACGGGTCAGACCCTGCACGTGAATGGCGGAATGGCGATGATTTAGCCGCAAAATCAGAACTTTAACGGGGTGGGTGCAGCCCTAGCCAAGCCAAAGGGGATATGCTACCACGCTCTCAACTTTGGGGGCTGGCGGTCACGCCGAAACCCTTCAGCTGATGAATCCGTTTAATTTGAACGAACATCTCTGCATCAAAACTACTCGCATCAACAACTACTCGCATCAAACAATAAGAGCGTGAGGAAAGAGGAATGAGCACGGTCGCCGAGCGCGTGAAAAAAATCGTCGTCGAACACTTGGGCGTCGAAGAAGCCAAAGTGACGGACAATGCCAGCTTTATCGACGACTTGGGCGCCGATAGCTTGGACACCGTTGAACTGGTCATGGCGTTCGAAGAAGAATTTGGCGTGGAAATTCCGGACGACGCGGCTGAGAAAATCCTCACCGTGAAAGACGCCATCGCGTTTATCGACGCGAACGCAAAGAAATAACTGGGTGTAGGCCCAGGGCGAACGTGATGTTCGCTGGTTAGCTATAAAGTTTCGCATGGGACCTGGGTCAACAACCGGGTCCCATCGCCGTTTGTGGGCTTTGGCAGTTTCAGGCCTTACATAAGCGGCGTAGAGTGAGGCAGCATAGAATAGTGTTCTGATTCAAGTACGCTTTGAATTCGATAGGCTTTGAATTCTTGAGTGAGGCAGGTCGGCATGACTTTTGAAAATAAACGCGTTGTTGTGACTGGCATGGGCCTTGTGACCCCGCTCGCGAACGGCGTGAAGGGCACCTGGGAACGCTTACTCGCGGCCAAGTCGGGCATCGATACCATCACACGCTTTCAGGTCGATGACCTGCCGTGCCGCATTGGTGGCGCCGTGCCGACGGCCGAAACACACCCGTACCGTTTTATTTTCGATAACGTCGTGAGCCCGAAAGAGCGCCGTCGTATGGACGACTTCATCGTCTATGCCATTGGCGCCGCCGACGAAGCGATCAAGGATTCCGGCTGGGTCGCACCCACCGATGAAGACAAAGAACGCACCGGCGTGATGATCGGTTCCGGCATTGGTGGTCTGGCCACCATCGATGAAACTGCGCAAGTCCTGGCGGCCCAAGGGCCGCGCCGAGTCAGCCCGTTCTTCATTCCCGCCAGCCTGATCAACCTGGCCTCGGGCCAAGTGTCGATCAAGCACGGCTTCAAAGGCCCCAACCACGCGCCTGTCACCGCCTGTGCGACCGGCGCTCATGCGATTGGTGATGCCTGCCGCCTGATCAAGTACGGCGATGCCGATGTGATGGTGGCCGGCGGTGCCGAGTCCGCATTGTGCCGCTTGGGCCTGGCGGGCTTTGCCTCGGCCAAGGCGCTCTCGACCTCGTACAACGACACGCCCGCCAAGGCCTCGCGTCCTTGGGACAAGGGCCGCGATGGGTTTGTGATGGGCGAGGGCGCAGGCGTTGTGGTGCTGGAAGAGTATGAGCACGCGAAAAAGCGCGGTGCAAAAATTTACGGCGAGATTTTAGGTTACGGCCTGGCCGGCGATGCCTATCACATCACCGCACCGTCGGAAGATGGGTCGGGCGGTTACCGCGCCATGCGCGGCGCGATGCGCGACGCCAAACTGAATTTCTCGGATATTGACTATATCAATGCCCACGGTACCTCGACGCCCAAGGGCGACGAAATCGAACTGAACGCGGTGAAGCGTTTGTTCGGTGATGCCGCCAATCAGCTTTCTATGTCATCCACCAAGTCGGCCATCGGCCACTTGCTGGGGGCGGCGGGTGCGGTGGAGGCGATCTTCTCAATCCTGGCCTTGCGCGACCAGATCGCGCCGCCGACGTTGAATCTCGATGACCCGTCGGAAGGCTGCAACATGGACCTGGTGCCGCACACGGCCAAGCAGCGCAAAATCCGTTACGCGCTGTCCAACTCGTTCGGCTTCGGGGGCACCAATGCGGCCCTGGTCCTGGGCCCCGCGCCGTAACAGGAAGTTGTAAAGGGTACCCGCAATGCGCGACCGTCTGCTTACTGCATTTCTGTCGCTCGTTGCGTTGGGCTTGGCGGTCCTGATCGGTGCGTATCTGTGGTCGCAGCACGCAGTCACCATGCCCGGCCCGTTAACCCAGCCGAGCACGCTGATTATTCGGCCCGGAACAGGCCTTTCAACGATTGCCAATCAGCTCCAAGACAACGGCATTGTATCGAACAACTACCTGTTCGAGTGGGAGGCCCGCCGCACCGGCCGCGGGCGCGACTTAAAACCCGGCGAATACAAGTTCGAGGCGGGCACCAGCATCACCGCCGTGTTGGACAAACTGGTGAAGCGTGATGTCGTGGCGCGGTTCATCACGGTCCCGGAAGGCCTCGTCACCAACGATATTCTCAAAATATTACGCATGGCTGATGGCCTTGTGGGCGAAGCGCCCGCATCGATCGCCGACGGCGAACTGTTGCCGGAAACCTATCGCTACGAATGGGACGACACGCGCGCGGGCCTGATCGAGCGTATGCGCAAAGCGCGCGCGGACGCATTGAAAGACTTATGGGACAAGCGCGCAACCGACTTGCCGATCACGACGCCCGAGCAGGCCATGGTGCTGGCGTCCATCGTTGAAAAAGAGACCGGCGTTGCCGCCGAGCGGCCCAAGGTGGCGGGTGTGTTCATCAACCGCTTAAAGAAGAAAATGCGCCTGCAATCGGACCCGACGGTGATCTATGGCATCAGCCCCACTGGCCTTGACCGGGAGTTGACGCGCGCCGACCTGACCGCGCCAACACCCTTCAACACCTACACCATCGACGGTCTGCCGCCGTCGCCCATCGCCCATCCGGGCCGCGCCTCCATTGCTGCGGTCTTGAACCCCGATGCGACCGATGCGCTTTACTTTGTCGCCGACGGCACCGGTGGTCATGCCTTCGCCGCCACCCTGGCCGAGCACAACAAGAACGTCGCCAAGTGGCGGAAGTTAACTGCGGCCTCGGCCAAAGACGCTGCCCCCGCGAAAGCCCCTGAACCCGTAAAGCCTAAGTAAGGTCAGGGTAAGTTCAAACCCGCGCGAGGGTCGGCGGGCTTTTCCGTTTGTGATTGTCAGTTCGTGCCGTTTGCCTGTACCACCGTAGCGGTTTTTAACAATGGCAAGAGCGTGACCCACCGATGATCGAGATGTTGACCGACCCTGCCCTTTGGGCCGCCTTTCTAACCCTGGCCGCACTCGAAATCGTTCTGGGTATCGACAATATCATCTTCCTGTCCATCGTGACGGGGAAGCTTCCCGCCCACCAGCAAGCCAACGCCCGGCGCATCGGCCTTTTCCTGGCACTTGGCATGCGCGTCGTCCTGCTGATGAGTCTGTCTTGGATCATCGGGTTGACTGAACCCATCCTGACCATCGCCGGCTTCGCGTTGTCGTGGCGCGATGTGATCTTAGGCGTGGGCGGGTTGTTCCTGATCTACAAGGGCACGCATGAAATTCACTCTACGATGGAAGGTCATGACGAGGAGAAGGATGTGGTGACCACCACATTTGCCGCGGCCATCGTGCAGATTGTGATCCTCGACCTCGTATTCTCGCTGGATTCCGTCATCACCGCAGTCGGCATGACCGACAATGTTCCGGTCATGGTTGCGGCCGTGGTGGTATCGATCCTGGTCATGCTGTTCGCGGCCACGCCTGTCAGCGACTTCGTCAACCGTCATCCAACCGTCAAAATGCTGGCTCTGGGCTTCTTGTTGCTCATCGGCGTGGCCTTGATCGCTGATGCCGCCCATTTCCATATCCCCCGCGGCTACCTTTATTTCGCAATCGCCTTCTCAGCGCTGATCGAAACGCTTAATCTGCTGGCGTCAAGCAAACGCAAAAAGAAGAAGTCTACCTAAGTCATGATCGAATTCCTGCTGAACCCGGAGACCTGGGCTGCCCTGTTAACGCTAACGGTGCTGGAGATTGTTCTCGGCATCGACAATCTGGTTTTTCTGGCGATCATCTCGGCCAAGCTGCCGCCGCACCAGCAGGACCGTGCCCGCAAGATCGGACTGTTCTTTGCGTTATTCCTGCGTGTGGCTTTGTTGACCACACTGACGTGGATCGCGGGGCTGACCAAGCCCATCGTGACCATTATGGAATTCGACCTGAGCTGGCGCGACGTCATTCTGGGTCTTGGTGGTTTGTACCTGGTTTACAAGGGCGTCACAGAAATTCATGAGTCGGTCGAAGGCGGCTCAGATCCGACGGTGAAGGGATACGCCAGCTACTGGGTCGTGATTTCTCAGATCATGATCCTGGACTTGGTGTTTTCGCTGGATTCGATCATCACGGCGGTGGGTATGACCAACAACCTGCCGGTCATGATCGCGGCCATCGTCATCGCCATTCTGACCATGATGTTCGCGGCTGGGGCCGTGTCGGGGTTCATCAACCGCCATCCATCCATCAAGATGCTGGCGCTGGCGTTCCTGATCCTGGTGGGTACGGCGCTGATGGCCGATGCGGCGCACTTCCACATCCCACGCGGGTACCTCTATTTCGCCATCGCTTTCTCGATCATGGTGGAAGCCTTGAACATGTGGTTCCGCCATGGCGAGGCCAAGCGGTCGCAAAACTCGGAACGCGCTTAAAACGCAGAGCGCTTAGGCCTTCTAAGTTGGCTGCTCTGGCAGCACTTCTTTGTGCGGCAGGCGTGCTGTAATCGCGCCGATCAGCGCATCGGGCAGCGTTGTCATGATCCACGCCATGAAAGCCATGGGCCACGGGAAGGCGATGCGCCCTCGATTGGCTTGAAGTCCGTCGGCGATGATCTGCGCTGCGCGTTCCGCGCTCATCAGGAACGGCATGGGGAAGCGGTTACGCTTCGAGATTCCGCTGACGACGAAGCCCGGGCAAATCACCGAAACCTTTACATTGTCGCGCGCAAGACCGCCGCGCAGCGCTTCGCCCCACACTTTGATCGCGGCTTTCGACGCGCAATAGGCGGGGGCACTGGGCAGGCCCCGGAACCCGGCGATTGAGGCCATCAGCGCAATCTGGCCGTGCTTTCGATTTTGCATGGGTGCCATGATCGGCAGCACCGTGTTGAACAGGCCGTTCACGTTGATCGAGAAAATCTGGCGCGTCTGTTCAGGCGTTTCGCCTGCCGCCCCCGAGCCGGCTGAAACACCGGCGTTGGCAATGACTAAATCCAGCGGAGTTGCGGCATCGCGCTCCAGCATCCAGGCCGTCATGCCCGCTTCGTTCTGCACATCAATAGTGGCGGGTACAACGGCAGCGCCCTTGGCGCGGCAGCGTGCCGCGACATCGTGGGTGCGCGTTTGATCGCGGCCCAGCAAACTCAGCACCATGCCAGGAGCTGCGTAGTGCAGGGCCAAAGCCTCGCCGATGCCTGACGATGCGCCGGTAATCAGAATGTGCGTCACGAGATGTGTGCTCCCCAAGTCATGCGGGTATGCTGGAGAGGTTCAGCGCGCCAATCAAGCGCGGGCTGGGCTTTTATCGCGCGAGTGTTGCCTCAGGCGCCAACTGCAAGCCGATCATCACCATTTCCGGCGACGACAGGTCGCCGAACAGGCGGCGTGAGGGGCCGGGCGAAACCCGGATCACGGTGGGTGTTGCGAAGACTTGATCCATCAGTGCGGTATCAGGGTCGGCCAGCACATCCACCACCTGCAACTCTACCGATGATGTGATGTCCGAAGAGCGCAGATCGGCGCAGATTGTATCCAGCGCGGACTTGGCTTTCTCGGCACTGGCGGTGGCGCCCGCAACAAACAGGCGCAAGACAATGCGGCGGTTGGCGGTGGTCACTGCGTTCATGTGCTTCACGCTCCGGCGGTGACGGAAATAGGTTTGCCCCTGGGGGCCAGAACAGCTTCTGAGATCGCTCTAATCTCGTTAAAGCCTAGGGGTTTGCGCGCCACTTCAAAGGGCACGCCCTTGGCCTGCAAGTCGCGCAACGGGCCTAAGAATTCTTCGTAGAATCCGGTGACGACATACACCGGCACCTGCGGGCAGATGTCCTGCAATTTCTGCAGAATCTCAACGCCGTTCATGCCGGGCATTTTCAGATCGAGGAAAATCAGATCGGGCGTGTTTTTGCTGGCCGCAGCCAATCCTTCCGCGCCGCCCGCGGCGGTGGTGACGTTGTGGCCGCAGGCTTCCAGCGTCAGCCAGAAGGTATCGCGCACGCCGGAATCGTCGTCGATAATCAAAACTTGCCCCATGGGCACGGACCTCGGATGGCGAACATTGAATGGTGTGGGATTCGGGAGCCGTGGGCGCCGCACCGTTGCCGGTGCCGACCCCAGGGTCGCCGAATCCCGTTGACGGCATTTATAGCCCCTCTATAGTTTCGAGGCAAAACAAATTAACCAAATATCAACTAATCGTGGACCGGCCGGTCGTAAGACCCAACCGGACCCAAAAATGGGAGAGGGCCAAGTTCCATGCAGGGTGTCACCGCAATAACGCCCCCGTTGTTTTCAACGGCATCTTTTCCTGATGTTTTTCCGCAGCCTGCGCGCCAACGTTTGGTGTCGTCTTTGTTTGAGCGATCAGCCACGGCCATCGCGGTGACAGACAAAAATGGCCAAGTTGTATGGGCTAATGATGCCTGCGCCGATCTTTTGTCGCTGACGCCCCTCGATCTTTTGCGCTCCAAACCCCGCCTTCTTGGCCCCGACACGGTGGGTGATTCGGGCTGGATCGACTTGGCCTCCTCGATCCAGGCCGGGCGCACCTGGCAAGGTGAGTTTTTCGGCTTCCACGTGAACGGCGATGCCGCCATGTGCGACGCCACCGTAATCCCGGTGCAACGCGCCGACAGTGATGACGGCGAATCGTCGTCACTGGTGATGCTGGTCGATCAGAATAAGCGCGCTGACCTCGACCGGGAGTTGGTGAAGGGCTTTCCGCTGTATTTCCGGGCTGTCGAGCAATCCGCCGACGGCCTGCTTGTGATTGACCATCGTGGCCGTATCGCCTTCACAAACCCAGCGGCGGCTGGGCTGTTGGGGTCATCGGCCGAGGTGTTGAAGGGTCAGGAATTCGGCCTGCCGTTCGGGATTGAAGGCAACACAACCGCCATCGAACTGATGGCCGGCAACCGCCTGGCCTTTGTCGAGATGCGCACCGCGCCGATTTCGTGGGAAGGCGATGATGCAACGCTAGTGGTGTTGCATGACATGACCCAGGTGCGCGATGCGGAAACAGCGCTGGCCTTGCGCACGCAAGCCATGGAAGCAGTGGCGAACGGCATCATTACGACAGATCCGCGCGGCGTGATTACGTGGGCCAACCGCGCTATGACCGAAATGTCGGGCTACAGCATTTCAGAGTTGGCATCGCATCATCTGAATATCCTGCGTTCGGGCCAGCACCCGGAATCATTCTATCAAGACATCAAGACGCGCGTCTTGAAGGGCGAGGTGTGGCGTGGCCGCGTGGTCAACCGCCACAAGGACGGCCACTTGTACACGGCCGAGCAAACCATCAGTCCGGTGCGTGATTCGGCAGGGCGCATCTCGCAGTTCGTCATTATCCAGGAAGATATTTCCGAACGCCTGCGTGCGCAGGACGAACTGATCCGGTTGGCTCAGTACGACACCCTGACCGGTTTGCCCAACCGCATGCTGTTCATGGAGCACCTGCAAGGCGCCATCGCGCGCGCCAAACGCGCCGGCGACATGGTTGCGGTACTGCTGCTGGATTTGGACAACTTCAAGCTGGTGAATTCGAACTTTGGCCATCAGACCGGTGACGCGCTACTGGTTGCCGCAAAGGATTTGTTGTCGGCGCACTTGCGCACCACGGACACGCTTGCGCGTCTGGACGGGGATGAATTCGCGGTTTTGATCGAAGGCGTGAAGGATATGGGTTCGGCCAACGCTACCATTCGCCGTCTGTTCGACGCCTTGTGGGAGCCGGTGGCGATCAACGATCACATGCTAAAACCGGGTGCATCGGCCGGTGTGGCGATGTACCCAAAGGATGACACCGAGCCCAATGATTTGCTGGCCGATGCGGAACTGGCCATGTACCAGGCCAAGTCGCAAGGCCGCCATGCCTTGTGCTACTTCGACCGCGACGCCGATATTCGCAACCGCTTAAGCCTTGAAGAAGATTTGCGTCATGCCATGGCCCGCAAGCAACTGTGGCTGGCCTATCAGCCGCAAATTGATCTGGGCTCGGGCCGCGTGGTCGGGGCCGAAGCGCTGATCCGGTGGACCCACGACAAGCGCGGCGTGATTCCGCCCAACGAGTTTATTCCGATTGCGGAGTCTTCGGATTTGATCATCGCCATCGGTGACTGGATCGTTGATGAAATCTGCATCCAAAGCAAAGCGTGGCAGGATGCGGGCTTGCCCAAGTTGCAATTGGGCTTCAACGTTTCGGGTGTGCAGTTCCGCCGCGGCAATCTGCACGAACACGTCATGGCACGGCTTAAAGGGTGTGGATTATCGACCGCGGATATCGACATCGAGATCACCGAGTCTGTCGCCATGGAGCGCACGGGCAAAGTGCGCGAGAATTTTGGGCGTTTGAACGATGCCGGGGTCAGTTTCTCGATGGACGATTTCGGTACGGGTTATTCCTCGCTCTCGAATTTGCAGGCGTTTCCGGTGCGGCGTTTGAAAGTGGATGGCTCGTTCGTGGCCGGTATCGGGAAGCGCAAAGACGATGAAAAGATCGTCGAAGCAATCATCGGGCTTAGCAAAAGCCTGGGCTTGCGCGTGGTGGCCGAAGGGGTGGAAACGGCCGACCAGGCCCGATTCTTAAAGGCCTGCGGCTGTGAGGAGATTCAAGGCTTCCTGGTCTCTAAACCGCTGCCGCCTGCCGCATTCGAGGCATTCGTGCGCGAATTTAAGGGTTTTGACGCCTAAGTCTTTGATTCCAGCCCTGCTCAAGCCCTCCACGCCTTGAAATACTCGTCCCCGCCGATATAACCGTCCTCTCATTGGGCTTTGTTTTGTTCTCCGGGGACGTTTCAGGATGGGTGCGCGGCCAATTGCAAGCATGACGGGGTTTGCCCGTGCTGAAGGCAGCATGACTGCGCCTGTGGTTATGTCGTGGGCCTGGGAAGCGCGCAGTGTGAACGGCAAAAGCCTGGACCTGCGCCTGCGTCTGCCGCCGGGTTTTGACTCGCTTGATCTGGCCGTGCGTAAGTTGGTGCCCGAAACCTTCACGCGCGGCTCGATTTCTTTGTCGCTGGTGCTGACCGGCGAGCCGCAGACCTTAGGCGTGCGCATCAACGAAGATGTGCTTGATAACCTCATTCAGTTGGCTGCGAAGAAATCCCAAAACTTACCGGCCGGCATCAGTGGCGCCAGCCTGGACGGCCTAATGGCCGTTCGCGGCGTGATTGAACCCATCGAGCCGCAGTTGGACTCATCTGGTTTGGCAGAGCGCGACCGCATCCTGCTCGACTCGTTGCGCGTTGCGCTGCAAGGCTTGGCAAAAGCGCGCGGCGAAGAAGGTGCGCGGCTGGCTGCAATTGTTGATGGCCACCTTGCACACCTTACCGAACTTTCTGCTGCGGCCCGCGCTCATGCCATGGCCCAGCCCGCCGCCATCAAGGCGCGCTTTGAACGGCAGGTGGCGGACCTCAGCAGTGGCAACGCTGCGCTGACCCCGGAACGCCTGGCGCAGGAAGTGGCGCTCTTGGCCGTGAAGGCCGATATTCGCGAAGAAATCGACCGCTTGAAGGCGCACCTGGAACAGGCGCGCGACATGATGAAAACGGGCGGCCCAAGCGGGCGCCGGTTGGATTTTCTGACGCAGGAATTGAACCGCGAGGCCAATACCCTGTGCTCGAAATCACAAGACGTGGACTTAACGCGCATCGGCCTTGATTTGAAGGCCACCATCGACCAACTGCGCGAACAGATTCAGAATATCGAGTAGGCTGGAGCGCATTACGTGGTTCAATCCTTTCAACGGCGCGGTTTGATGCTGGTGCTGTCCTCACCTTCGGGTGCGGGCAAAAGCTCTATCGCGGCGGCGTTGTTGAAAAGTGACCCCAATGTGGTGTTGTCGGTCTCGGCTACCACGCGTAGCCCGCGTCCGGGCGAAAGCGAAGGCGTGCACTATTACTTTGTCGATGTTTCGCGCTTCGAGAAAATGAAGGCCGACGGCGCATTTCTGGAAAGTGCAAAGGTGTTCGATAACTATTACGGCACGCCGCGCGATCACGTGGAAACCAAACTCCGCGATGCCAAAGACGTCTTGTTCGACATTGACTGGCAGGGGACGCGCCAGTTGCGCGAAAACGCGCGCGATGACCTGGTCAGCATTTTCATTCTGCCGCCCTCGATGCAGGAGTTGGAACGCCGCCTGCGCGGCCGCGGACAAGACAACGAAGATGTGGTGCAGAAGCGCATGGCGCGTGCGGCTGACGAGATGAGCCACTGGTCCGAGTATGATTATGTTCTGGTGAATCGCGATATCGAGAAGACCATTGCGCAAGTGCAGAACATTCTGGCTGCCGAACGCATGAAGCGTGCCCGTTTGATCGGTTTAGGCGATTTTGTAAAGAATATATAATTTAACGCGCGATTTCGCGCGCAAGCGCGCAGAATTGTTCCACCGATAAATTCTCGGCCCGTTCCTGCGGGTCGATCCCCACAATCTCACACAACGCCGTACCGTCGGCAAAACCGGCATCTATCGCCAGCGTCTTCAAACTTTGCCGCAGCATTTTGCGGCGTTGCCCAAACGCCGCAGCCGTCACGCTTTCCAGCGTTTTTTGGTCGGCTTCAAAGCGAGGTGCAGGTAGGGGAATAAGTTTGATGACGATCGATTCCACCTGCGGCGGCGGCGTGAAGGCTTGAGGACCAATCCGAAACTGCGGCTCGACGTTGCACAACCATTGGGCCAGGACGCTCAGGCGGCCATAGGTTTTCGAGCCCGGTGGCGCTGCAATACGGTCGCCGACTTCCAATTGAAACATCAGCGTCATGGACTCGAACGCGGTGGCGTAATTCAGCCAGTTCAACAATAAGTCTGTGCCGACGTTATAGGGCAGGTTCGCGACAATGCGGCGCGGGCTTGGTGCAATCTCGCGCAAATCCACCTTCAAGGCGTCGCCCATGACGACGCTGAACTTGCCTTTGTAGGCTTCGCCGATCTCGGCCATGATCGGCAAGCACCGTTCATCACGTTCGACCGCGACAACTGTGGCGCCTGCGGCTAATAGAGAACGCGTCAACCCGCCAGGGCCCGGGCCGATCTCGATGGTGGTGCCTTTGGTCAGGTCCCCCGCCACGCGCGCGATACGCCCGGTCAAGTTCAGGTCCAACAGAAAATGCTGGCCCAGTTTTTTATCGGCGCGCAGGCCATGTTTGGCCAAGACGTCGCGCAGCGGCGGCAGTGTGTCGCTCATGATCGGCGCAAGGCAAATGTATGCGCGACATCAAGCGCTGCCAGGAAACTGGTGGGATCAGCGATGCCTTTAGGCGCGATGTCGGTGGCGGTGCCGTGATCGGGCGATGTGCGGATAAATGGTAATCCTAAAGTGATATTCACGCCGCCCGCAAAATCCAGTGTTTTGAGCGGGATTAAAGCTTGGTCATGGTACATGCACAGCACCGCATCGTATTTCGCACGCGCTTCGGCATGGAAAAACGTATCGGCGGGGGCCGGGCCCGTAACGGCAATGCCATCGGCGCGCAGTTGTTCAATGGCAGGAGCAATAATGCGGGTTTCTTCATCGCCCATTTTGCCGTCTTCGCCCGCGTGCGGGTTCAAGCCTGTCACGGCTAACCGCGGAGATGAGAGTCCGAAATCCCTCTTTAAGGCTGCAACGGTGACGCGCCCGCAATGAACAATGGCCTGCGTGGTCAATTCAGCCGGCACATTCTTCAACGCCGTGTGCACGGTGACCGGCACCACGCGCAAGGGCGGGGTGGGGCGCTCGACCGCCAGCATCATCACAGAGTGTAACCCACCCGCAAGGTGCCCCAGATATTCCGTGTGCCCCGGAAAGGCAAAGCCCGCCTGTTGCAGCACGGCTTTCTGAATGGGGTTTGTCACCATGGCGCTGGCGGCACCGCTTTGCACCAACTGTACGGCCTTATCGATCGAGGCAATCACAGCCTTGGCGGTGCCGGGCTCGGGCAATCCTAAAAAGAACATCGTGCTAGACGCTTCAGGAATTTCCAGCACGGGTATGGCCCGCGCAAACACCGCTGATGCAGCCTCAGGTGCAGCGATAGCCTCAACCGGCATTTCGATGTTGAGTGTTTTGCCCACGGCCTTTAGGCGCGCAGTGCTGTCGATGACAAAAAATACCGGGCCGGTTGCTTTTCTTTTATCCCAGGCGCGCAGCGTGATTTCCCCGCCGATCCCGGCAGGCTCGCCCATCGTCACGGCTATGGGCGCGGGGCTCATGGGTGGGGCGCGCCTTTGTGTTAGATGCGCACGTCGACCAGCGCTTGACGGCGCAGGTCGCGCAGCTTTTGGCGGGCGAGGTTTTCCAGTTTATCGTTCTCAAGCTTCGAGGCGATCTGGTTTTCGTCAGGCAGGCCGCTGTCATCGATGCGCTGGCAGACCATCACAAACAGGCGCGCGCCAGTCACTTCGATGGGCGGGCTGACGCGGTTCACCGGCAAGGATGCGACGGCGTCACGCACTTTGTCCGGCAGACCACCCACGCGAATGGGTTCGATGCCGCCCGAGCCGGGGCCGCCGATGCGCTTGCCCAGGTCCAGCATGTTCTGGCAGCTCGCGGCCTGGGTCATGATCGTGTTGCTGTTCTGGGCCAGTTGCGCCGGATTTTGAGCGCGTCCCCCCAGGGTGGGCAAATAAATCTGCATCAAGGTTACGACAGACATCATCGGGTCCGGCGCACCTGAGGCGCGGCGACCACGCAAGGACAAGATGTGATAGCCCGTGGTCGAGCGGATGGGCTCGGAGATTTCGTTAGGCTCCATGCCGGCGACCGCGCGGTCCAGCTCGGCTTCCAGTTCGCCTTGCATGACCCAACCCAAGTCACCACCCACTGCGGCTGTGGGGCTTTGCGAGAATTGTTGCGCGATGGCAGCGAAGGGCGTGCCGCTGCGGGCTTGCTGCACTAAGCGATCAGCCAGCTGGCGAATGTCGCCTTCACTGGTGGTGGCATTCACGGGCAGGAAAATTTCAGAAAGCAAATGTTCAGGGCGGCCCTGGTTCGCCTTCAGGCGTTCCATCACGTTCTTTACTTCTTCGGGGGCCACCAGCACGTTGCGGCGCAATTCCTGGCGCACAACCTTCACCCACGCGACATCCGATTCAATCTGAGAATACAGTGTGCCTAAGTCGACGTTGCGTTCCGTAAACAGCTTGCGGAATGAACCCGGCTGCATGCCGTTCTGCGCTTCAATCATTTCCACCGCGTTGCGCACTTCGGGCTCGGTGGTGGTGATCTTCAGGCGCTTGGCTTCCTGCAGTTTCAGGCGCTCTTCAATCAGCCCTTGGATTACTTGCGGCAAAATGCGGCGCTGCAGGTCGGGTGTGTTTTCCATGCCCGAGGTCGCCAGGAACATGGCCATGCGTGACTGCACATCAAACACGGTAATGATGTCTTCGTTCACAACTGCGGCAATGCCCATCGCGCCGGCACCCGCAGCATTCGCACCACCTTGGCTTGCCGCGCCCTGCTGCGCGTGCACCGGCGTCACAACGGCAGCCACACTTGCCGCCAGCACTGCAACCACACTCAAAACCTTGATATTCATTCCGCAGATCACCCTGTAGGGACGCCGCACTCGGCCCGCGACGTTGATTGTCGCAATTATTTGCCGTTCGTCGCCTTAAAACCCCGCCAGATTAAAGCTTCCGGGGCGGGTAACATAAAGATGAACCGTGGCGAAAACCAGACCAGGAAAGGTCTGATTTTTTGTTATTTCTCAATAGCCTGGGTGGGGGTGAGTTTAGGGTCTAAGCCGGGCGCGGACCAGATAGTCCTTGGCGCGCTGGTCGCCGGCTGCCGCCGCCCCTTGCAGCAAGGAAAGCGCGGTGGCCGAGTCCACCGGCACCCCTTTGCCCTCGGCGTAGCAGATGCCCAGGCTGGTCATGGCTGGGCCATAGGACCGCGCCATGGCGGCGCGGAAGTATTCCACCGCGGCGGCGTCATCCTGTATGACGCCGCGTCCCGCGCCGTACATCTCGCCCAATCGGAACAGCGCGCGTGCATCGCCCAATTCTGCGGCCTGGTGATACAACTGCACAGCGCGCTCGTCGCTTTGCACGACACCATCGCCCGATGCGTAACGATCTGCCGCCGCCGCAAGCGCTGCCGGCTCACGGGAATTGATCTCTTCATCTTGCGCGTATGCGGCAAAACTAAACGAAACCAGCCCCACGATGACACAGAGAAGTTTGTGCATGACGTTTGCCTTCTCTCCTATTGGCGTGTGCCCACACCAGCGTTGAATTTAACATCGCCCACGGTCTTCAGGTTAAAGCGCAGCATTACGGTTTTGCCGCTCTTGAAGTCGCGGTCCTCGGTGTTGTCGTCAGCGAGATCCAGCCCAAAGACGAAGCATTCGTCTTCATAGGTAAACCCAACGGCTGTGCGGATGCGGCCGCCGCCGGGGCTTAAGTCTTGGCGATTGTTGGCGTAAAGGCTCCAGTAGCGCGTCAGGCGCGTGGACAGCGATGTGTAAAGTTCTTCGCGTTCTTGCGGCACGGTACTGGTGGGGTCCTGCTTCAGGAACAGGTAGTTCGCGCCAAATCGCAACGTTTCCGGCCCCAGCATGGCTGACAGCTCGCTGCGGCGATCAGCGAACGTGTCTTTGTCGCGGCGGAAACGGTACATCAAATTGACATAGGGGCTGGGTGTTACTTCAACCCGTCCGACAATGTCGGACAGGCGCTCATCCAGGCCTGAGAGTGGTGTGAACACGTTCTCGCGGTTGAAGCGGTAGCTTTGTCCTAAGAATGTCGAGACACTGCCGCCCCCACGTCCATAAGCGGCCCAGCGGAAGCCGTAATTGATGCGCGCCCCGCCATCGACACGGTCGTAGCCAGTGAAGCGCTGCGGATCGAACAGATTGGAATCGTCAAACTCGAAATCCAAGCTGTCTTCATTGGGGATCGAGTCTGAATTCTGGCCGATGGGGCTGACCACACCCATGATGATTGGCTCCAGCACCTGATGCGCGCTGCCGTCGTTGCGCACCAGCGGAAATTTCCACTCAATCGAGGCTTCGGGTACGGCGCGGCCCACGGTGCCGGTGAACACGTCGGCGCTCTTCGGGCGCACGACATCACGCACGTAATAGCCGTCACCGCGCAATGTGGCGCGTACGGTGTAAACTGCGCCCATGTCTGTTGTGAACGGCAAATGCCAGCCGATAGTGCCGGAGATGCGGTTGCTGTCGGTGCCGTCCTCGCGCACCAACACAAGCGCATTGGCATCAGCCGAGAAGTAACCCATGTCGCCGTCTTGATCGCCCACATAACTATACTGCAATAGCGGCGCGATGATCGGCGTCGTACCGGCCGCGACAACGCGGCGCTGGCGCTGGAAGTAATAGCTGTTGGCCGAGAAGTATGAGTTTTCCGAAAAGCGTTCGACAAAGGCGTTGGTGGTCAGCCAGGTCGGTGCGTCGAAGTTGTAGCGGCGCAGGTATGTGCGGTCAGACGCCAGGTGTACATCGGCGCCGCTGCGCCAGTTGTCATCCATGTCCCACCGGATGCGCCCGCGCACGTGGCCGCGTACATCTTTGTCGGCTTCAGGATCATCGCCCACCAGGCTGCCGGAAAAACGCAGTTCGCCACTGCCAAAGTGCTGGCGGTACTCGGTCACCACACCTTTGCCCGCGCTGGTGGTCAGCAGCGGGCTCACGGTCGCATCCTGGTTGGGTGCAATGTCGATGTAATAGGGTTGCTGATACGACAGGCCAAGGTTTTCGCCTGCTGAAATGATTGGCAGCAACAGCCCGCTTTTGCGCCCAGCGGTGGGATCGGGGTGGGCGAGGTACGGTGTATAGAACATCGGAACGCCCAAGACTTCTACCCAGGCATTGCGGTAGTACACCATCTCGTCGACATCATCGTATTGCACGCGGTCGGCTTTGATCTGCCACACCGGGTCGTGGTCTTTGCACTCATCGCAGGCTGAATAAACGGCGTCGGTCAGTTCATTCATGCGCCCATCGGTGCGGCGGAACTCTTTGCTGCTCAAGCGCGACTTGTCGGCCAACAGCACGCGTACTTTGTTGGCAAAGCCCTCTTTCATATCGCCTTTGATTTCCAGGCGGTCGAAGAACATGACCGTGCCGTTTTTATCCAGAAGGCTGACATTGCCCTCGGCCGTAGCGATATCAGTGGCGCGGTTGTAGGTGGCGGTCTCGGCCAGCAGAACGCGGCCATCGCGGTTGATTTCCACATGGCCGACTGCACGCAGCGTGTCGGTGTTTTCGTCGTAGTGCATTTCATCGGCGCGCAGTTCAGTCTGTTTGTCTTGACCGCTTGCCGCCATGTTGGAGAGCTTTTGCGCATGGGCGGTGCCGCTCAGCGCCAGCAAAGCCGCCACTGTCAGTCCAGACGCAACACGAACACAAACCCGCGTGAACACCGACCTCAAACCTCTTCCCGCCATCGCCGCGTTAGGCGGCTTTGTTCTTTGCCGCTATGACTGGCGGCAATGGTACCCCGTGCACCGAACCGCGGGCCAGCACATAGGCTGACACGATGATCGGCAAGAACGCCACAATGTACATCAGTGGCGCAAAAGCATCCGACTTTGCCGTCGCATTCATGGCGCTCAGGGCGGCTGCTTGTAACACAACCACGGTTAAAACAGCCCCCCCAATTCGACGCCATTGGCCGCGGCGGTCAAACGAACCTAACAGCAGCCAGGCGGTCGCCAGCAGTGCATAGCCCAAGGCCGCAAAAGGGGCCGTCAGACGTTGGTGTGCCTCGGCCCGCATACGGTCGACGGCATTGGGGGCGTAGCCGTCTTTCTCGTCCAAACTTAAGAGGTCCCACGTCCAGCGTTCGCGGTTGTCCGGGTTACGCTGACCTTCCGAACCGGTGACCATGCCCAGATCAAGCGCATAGGTATCGAAGTACAAGACCGAGAGCTTTTCGGGGCTCAAGCGTTCCTGGCGGCTGCCTTTGAACAGCATCACCACGCGGGTGTTGTTCGCGGCCTCGCGCACGACACCGCGCGCAGCCAGCAGTGTGACCGGCTTTTGCGGATTGCGCGCATCGTTGACCATCAGATCAAGAAGCTCGCCATTAGTCGCGTGCTCGCGCACATACACCGTCAGCCCATCGCCCAAAGCGTTAAATGCTCCCTCGCGCAGAAGCACCTGTGAAACGTCAGTGCGGATCAGGAATTGTAGATCTTTGAAACCCTGCACCGATGCGGGCACGATCAGGGAACTCAAGATCAGACCCAGAATAGTCAAGCCCGTAGCGGTCAGGGTGGCGGCTTTCGCCACGCCCAAGCGGCTGACGCCGGCGGCCTGGACCACCACCAGTTCCTTATCCATGGCGAGCTTGTTGTAGACGAACAGCACCACGAAAAAGAACGCGCTGGGCAGGATCAGCGTGAAGAACCCCGGCAGCATGTAAACCGTCAGCTTCAGCCAGGTGCCTAAGGGCAGGCCTTTGCTCATCACGAACTGCAAAAATCGCAGCGACTGCGTCAGCCAGACAATGAACACCAGCACGACGCTGACGAGGGCCGTGCCGATCAAGAGCTGGCGGGTGATGTAGCGGGTGATCCCAGTCATCATGATCGCAGTTGTGGTGATCGGACTTTGGATGAGCTTCTAGCAGAGGCTTAGCTTCTAGCGGGGCAGTCTTAATGTGGCCTAAACGCTAAGGACTTAACAAGCCACGAGAATTCTGCCCGATTCGGCGCGCGTCCAGGCCCCAGGAGCCGGTTGCCGCGGCCTTTTAATGTCGTATCATGGCGAGACTGTGGGAGGAAATTCGTGCGATTTTCTGCTGAGAACGGGTCGGCCAGAATAGTCGCGGCTTCGGCTGCGA
>JAEUKL010000136.1 GCA_016793005.1 Rhodospirillaceae bacterium
GGTTAATCGGATGCGCGTGAAGAAGAACGATTTAGTCCAAGAACGAATTAGCTGATGTCTGACGAAATTCCGAACTTTGAAGAAGATACCGCGCCGGTCGGGCCCGGCAGCATGGGGGATTTCGTATTGTCGCTGGGCGCCTACGAAGGCCCCATCGATGTGCTGCTAACGCTGGCGCGTGACCAGAAAGTAGACCTGAAGCACATTTCGATCTTGGCCTTGGCCGAGCAGTATGTGGGCTTCATCGAAACCGCGCAGAAACTACAGCTCGAAATCGCCGCCGACTACTTGGTGATGGCCGCGTGGTTGGCCTACCTGAAATCCAAACTGCTGCTGCCGCCGGAAGAGAACGACGATCAGCCGTCGGCCGAGGAAATGGCCGAAGCACTGAAGTTCCAATTGCTGCGCCTGGAGGCGATGCAAGAGGCTGGCCGCAAACTCTTTGCGCTGCCCATCAAAGGCATCGATTTCTTCGACCGCGGCATGGAAGAAGATCTTCCTGTTACCTACCGCCCGGTTTACGACGTCTCGCTGTATGACCTGCTGAAAGCCTACGCGGCCCAGCATCGCGACAAGGCTGTGACGGCGCTGGAAATCGAAGCTTTCGATCTGTTCTCGATTGACGAAGCCATCGAACGCCTGCGCACCATTCTGCCCGGCGTGCCCGACTGGACCACGCTGTTTGACTTCCTGCCCAAGGGTATCCGTCAGCCGTTGATGCGCCGCTCGGCCATCAGCACGACGTTTATTGCTGCCCTTGAACTGGTGCGCCAAGGCAAAGCCGACTTGCGCCAGGACGGCCTCTATGCCCCAATTTTTCTGAAACCGACCAATAGAATTGAAGCTGCCAATGACTAGTTCTGTTACCCCCGACACCACCCGCGAAGCTGCCGACGATACGGCTGCGCCCGAAGAGGAAGCGGTGGCGGCGGAAGAATTGCCCGAAGTGGACGAAGTTGTTGCTGAAGAAGCGACGACCGAAGCCGAACTACCGGAACCCCAGGCGTTGCATGAAGCCGCCCAGGATGCGGCGGCCGATCTGGAAGAAACGCTGAAAGCGCGCCGCGCTGAAGACATTCGCGTGGTTGAAGCGCTGTTGTTCGCCACCAAAGAACCGATGACTGAGAAGTCCATCGGTGAACGCCTGGGTGAGGGCTCGGACGTAACCGCAACTTTGGAAGATCTGCGCGCGCAGTATGCGTCACGCGGTATTCACCTCGTGCAGGCTAATGGCCGCTGGTATTTCCGCACCGACCCGTCGTTGGGCGAGCGCCTGCACTTGGAAAAGCTGGTGCCGCGTAAGCTGTCGCGCGCCGCCATCGAAACACTGGCGATCATTGCCTATCACCAGCCCGTTACGCGGGCCGAGATTGAAGAAATTCGCGGCGTTATCGTCTCGACGGGTACACTCGATATCTTATTAGAAGAAGGGTGGATCAAGCCGAAGGGCCACAAGAACGTACCGGGCCGTCCGGCCATGTGGGGAACAACCGGCGCATTCCTGGACCACTTTGGCCTCGAATCCATCCAAGATCTGCCGGGATTGGACGAACTGAAAGCGGCGGGCTTGCTCGACAGCCGTCGCGGCGTTACGGCTTACTCGACGCGCGCTGCCGATGGCGACGTGGCACCGTTCGACACTGAAGAATCCGATGCCGCCTTGGAGCCTCTGGCGACTGGCGAGGGCGACACTGAGACGGAAGATAGCGAAGCATCATCCTGATTTTACAAGGGATTTTGCGAGTCAAGTTGCTGGTATGCGGGGTTTCTGCGAAGATTCCCTATATATATTGGATATCGACTGGGCCGCTCGGTTGCCGGTCTGACGAGGAGATGAACAATGGGTACGTTTAGCATTTGGCACTGGGTCATTGTTTTGGTGGTGGTTCTGCTGCTGTTCGGCGCCGGCAAGATTCCGCGCCTGATGGGCGATGTGGCCAAAGGCATCAACGCCTTCAAGAAGGGCTTGAAAGACGACAGCGGCGATACGCCGACCGCCGACAGCAAGCCGATTGAAGGCAGCAAAGAAAAAGACGCGGCCTCGACCTAAGCGGTTGGACAGCGGTTCACGCGTAACGCCTTAGAGTTCTGACTGCCATGTTCGACCTTGCTTGGTCCGAAATTGCGTTGATCGTTCTGGTCGCCGTTGTGGTGCTCGGGCCCAAAGAGTTGCCCAAGGCCATGCGCACGGTGGCGCAGTTTACACGCAAGGCCCGCAAACTCGCCGGCGAGTTCCAGGGCCACTGGAACGAAATGGTGCGTGAAGCCGAATTGGAAGAAGTCAAAAGCGCGGTCACCAAAGTCACGTCCACAGTCACAGGCACCAATATTGGCAGCGAAGTCGAAAAGCTGATCGACCCGTCGGGTGAGTTCACGCGCGAATTGGGCGATACGGTCGCCAAGACCAAGCAGGATATCGAAAGTGCTGCGCGCATTGATGCGCCGGCGGTTAGCGTTCCGACCGCTGCGCCGGCGTCCGAGCCAGCGCCCGCGCAACTGGCGCCTGCACCGCCGCAACAAGCAGCCCAGTAAAACAAAGCTGTCATGGCCGAAAATCCTGACTCACACACAATGCCTTTGCTCGATCATCTGATCGAGTTGCGCCAGCGGCTGTTGTACTCGGCGATTGCTCTGGTGGTGGTGTTTGCGGGGGCGATGTACTTCTCGGAAGTGATTTTCAACTTCCTGATGCGGCCGCTGGCGAAGGCGATGGAAGAAGTCGGCGGCACCAACCGCATGATTTATACGCATCTGACCGAAAACTTTTTCACGCAGATGAAAGTGGCGTTCTTCGCGGCTGCCTTTATTACGTTCCCCATTTTTGCAAATCAGATGTGGATGTTCGTTGCCCCCGGTTTGTACAAACACGAACGCTCGGCCATTCTGCCGTTCCTGATCGCGAGCCCGATCCTGTTCATCTTGGGTGGCTTGCTTGTGTACGGCTTCGTGATGCCGCTGGCCTGGAAGTTCTTGTTGGGTTTTCAGACAACTGCGGCACAAACCGTTCTGCCGATCCAATTAGAGCCGCGCGTCGCGGATTATTTGTCGCTGGTTATGACGCTGATCTTCGCGTTCGGAATTAGCTTCCAGCTGCCGGTGCTTCTGGTGCTGTTGGCGCGCGTCGGTTTGGTGACGTCGGAAGGCCTTGCTGAAAAGCGCCGCTACGCCATTGTCGGCATCTTTATTTTCGCAGGCATCGTCACGCCGCCAGATGTGATTAGCCAAGTGGGCTTGGCCATACCATTAATCCTGCTCTACGAGATTTCGATTTGGGGCGCCAAGTTCGCCCAGAAGCAGCGCGAGGAAGCCTGGGCCGATGATGCGGCCTCGGGAGGCGTTGAAGATACTGACTTTAATCAGGCATAGCGGGTTGTTTCGCTGATGACGAAGCCGATTTATGTGGTAGGCGGCGGGCGGCACGGCAAAGTGGTGATTGATACCCTGTTGACGGCGGGCGTATCGCTTGCCGGTGTCCTTGACCCAGCCCTCAGCGTTGGGGCAACCGTGTTCGGCGTTCCGGTTGTCGGCGGCGATCACTTCCTTGATGATGTTTCCGCCGACGCGGCGATTATCGTCAACGGTATCGGCGGCAACCCCGCCAACGATCTGCGCAAACGTGTTTCGCTTAACCTGAAGGCGCGTGGTTTTCAGTTCCAGTCGACCATTCATCCGGCGGCATCGGTCGGGCGCGATTGCACGCTGGTGGACGGCTCACAAGTCATGGCGGGCGTCGTGCTGCAAAACGGCGTGACATTAGGGGAAAACGCGGTCGCCAATACACGCGCGTCTATCGACCACGGCTGCAAGATTGGGGCGCATACCTTCATTGCCCCTGGGGCTGTGCTGTGCGGTGATGTGATCGTGGGCGAGGGGGTCTTTATCGGGGCTGGGGCTGTGATTATGCCCGAGGTCAAAATCGGCGCCGGCGCCGTTATTGGGGGCGGGGCTGTGGTGATCAAAAATGTCCCGGCCGGCTGGAAGGTCGCGGGCAACCCCGCCGACAAAATCGGCTAATTTAGCCTCCTGAGAGGCAATTCCCGCATCCCACGTCCCTAGACGCTACCGCAGCCTCGCCGTATAAACGCGGCCTCATTTCCCGGCTTCTTTTGCGGCAGTATAAGACGATGCTCGATATCAAGTGGATCAGAGAGAACCCAGCTGATTTTGACGCAGCTTTAGAGCGGCGCGGAGCTGCTCCGAAGTCGGCCGAGGTCCTGGACCTCGATGCAAAGCACCGCGGCATCATCACGGAGGTGCAAAACCTCCAGACGCGCCGCAATGAAGTGTCCAAGCAAATTGGCCAGGTGAAATCCAAAGGCGGCGATGCGTCCGCCCAGATGGCCGAGGTCGCTGAGATCAAAGACCGGATGGCGGCGCTGGACGCCGAGGAAAAAGATGTCGGGCAGTTCTTGCGCGATCTGCTGATGACGCTGCCCAACACGTTGGATGCAGCGGTGCCTGAGGGTAAAGATGAAACTGCTAACGTTGAACTGCGCAAATGGGGCACGCCGCGCAGTTTCAATTTCGCGGTCAAAGATCACGCCGACCTGGGCGTGGGGCTGGGCTTGCTTGACTTCGATCAGGCTGCGGTGATTTCGGGCGCGCGCTTTTCCATCCTGAAAGGCCCATTGGCGCGGATGGAACGCGCGCTGGCGCAATTCATGCTAGATACGCACACCGATCAAAACGGATTCACGGAAGTAAACCCGCCGCTGCTGGTGAAAGCCGAAACGCTGCAAGGTTCGGGTCAGCTGCCGAAGTTCGTGGAAGACCTGTACATGACGACGGCAGGCCACTGGCTGATCCCGACGTCTGAAGTGCCGTTGGTGAACATGGTGTCGGGCAAAATCTTGGCCGAAGCCGAGTTGCCGATCCGTGTGACGGCCTTTACGCCGTGTTTCCGCTCGGAAGCCGGTGCTGCCGGTAAAGATACCAAAGGCATCATCCGTCAACACCAGTTTGAAAAAGTTGAGTTGGTGTCGGTGTGCACACCGGAACAGTCTGTGGCCGAGCACGAGCACATCACAAAGTCGGCCGAGATGATTTTACAGAAACTCGAACTGCCGTACCGCGCCATTGCGCTGTGCACGGGCGACATGGGCTTCAGTATGGCGCGTACCTTCGACCTGGAGGTGTGGCTGCCAGGCCAAAGTGCTTACCGCGAGATTTCCAGTTGCTCGAACGCGCATGAATTCCAGGCGCGCCGCATGAATGCACGCTACCGTCCAGCCGGCGACAGCAAGGGCACACGCTTTGTGCACACGCTGAACGGTTCGGGGCTGGCAGTCGGGCGTACGCTGGTCGCGGTCATGGAAAACTATCAAGAGCAGGACGGTTCAATCCGTGTGCCCAAGGTTCTCCAGCCCTACATGGGCGGTCTTGAACTGATCCGTCGGGGCTAAAGCATCATGACCAGCGCGTTGTTCGAACCCATGCCCGATCTGAAGGGCAAACGGATTTTGCTCTCCAACGACGACGGTATTTCGGCGCCCGGTATCGCCATTCTGGAGAAAATTGCCCGTGCGCTCACGGATGATGTGTGGGTTGTTGCGCCCGTGGCCGAACAAAGCGGCGCGGGGCATTCGCTGACGCTGCACCACCCCTTGCGGCCGGTGAAAGTGGGCGAGAAGCGTTACACCATCAATGGCACGCCGACCGACTGCGTGCTGGTTGCGATCAACCATCTCATGCGCGACCATCCGCCGGATTTGGTGTTGTCGGGTGTGAACATGGGTGTAAACTTGGGCGAGGACGTTCACTATTCCGGCACCGTTGCGGCGGCTATGGAAGGCGCGCTGTTGGGCGTGCGTGCGATTGCCTTCAGTCAATGTTTTGACGACGACCAGAATATCCCTTGGGATACCGCTGAAATGTACGGGCCCGAAATCGTGCGCAAAGTCTGCGCGGCGGGTTGGGCGCAAAATGTGCTGATCAACGTCAATTTCCCCAACTGCACAGCGGCAGACATGAAGGGGTACCAACTGACCCGCCAGGGCAGAAATAAGATCGGCGACGAGTTGGACCATCGCCACGACCCGCGCGGACGGGCGTATTTGTGGATTGCAGCGCGCCGATTGGGTGATGCAAATGCGCAAGGTACAGACATTAAAGCCGTTGTCGACGGCTATGTGTCGATCACGCCTCTGAACGTCGACCTGACGCACTATGAGTCTATGCATACGCTTAGTCAGACATTCGCGTAAACACGCATCCACTTCCCGTTAAATTTTTTCGGTTTAAGATCGGCTCCATGAGCCACGATAACCGAAAAATCCGCCTCATCATGGACCTGCGCAATCAGGGCGTGACGGATACGCGCGTGCTGGCGGCGATCGAACGCACGCCGCGCGAAGAATTCGTGGAAGAAGCGTTTCTGGACCAAGCCTATGCGAACCAGGCGCTGCCGATCAGCTGCGGCCAGACCATCAGCCAGCCTTTGATCGTGGGGTTGATGACACAGGCGTTGGACGTCGGCGACCGTCACAAGGTGCTCGAAGTCGGCACGGGCAGCGGCTATCAGGCGGCTGTGCTGGCCAAGCTCTGCCGCAGAGTCTACACCATGGAGCGGCACCGTGATCTGTTGGCGCAAGCCGAGAAAAGGTTTGCACGGCTGGCGATCCGCAATGTCACCAGCATGAGTGGCGACGGCTACAAGGGCTGGCCGGCGCAAGCGCCCTTCGACCGTATTCTTGTGACAGCCGCTGCCACCTTAGTTCCGCCAGATTTGGTCGCTCAACTCTCTGACAAGGGGGGCGTGATGGTGCTGCCCGTGGGCGAGGCGGGTGGGCTCAATCAGGAAATTATCCGCATCCGCAAAGAGGGCACGCAGTTCCAGTCTGAACGGCTGTTTCCGGTTCGGTTCGTACCCCTGGTTCAAGGCGTGCCCGAGAGCGGGTAACGTGTTGAGGCTGCCATTGGCGAAAATGTCCGTTATAGTGGCGCTATGAATCCGTTATGTCGTTTTTCAATTGCGGTGCTTGCGTTGACGGCGTTGTCGTCCTGCGCGCCGGAGTTCAATCCACCCGCCGACTACAAGGGCGGCTTTCTGTGGAACGCTGGCCAAAGCCGCACGGTCATGGTCCAGACCGGCGATACGCTATACACCGTCTCGCGCCGCTATAACGTTCCCACCCGCGCCATCATTTCGCGCAATGGCCTTCAACCGCCGTATGAACTGCGCGTCGGTCAGCAACTGATCCTCGACCCCGCGCGCACGCACACAGTGCAGACGGGTGACACGCTGTCCAAGATCGCGCGCCAGTACGGTGTTGAAATGCGCCTGATCGCCGAAGCCAATGATTTGCAGCCGCCTTATGTCGTGGTCCTGGGCAAGACCCTTTGGATCCCCGATCCCTTCCAGGCCGCTGCCGCCCCCGTACCGTCCCAAGCCGATTTGCCACCCGTGAACGTCGCTGTGCCCGCTGGCAGTGCTTCGCGCAGCACGCCGATTGTAAAAGAACAACTGGCGCCGCCTCCGGGAGAGGACGCGTTCCCAGCTCCGCAAAGCAGCAGGCCTGCGCCAACGGGGATGCAATCGCAGGCATTGCCGCCGCCCGAGGGGCAAACGGTGCAACCGCTGCCGCGTGAACTGAATACTTCGCCCGAGACCATGCCCGCCGAGCAGCAGACGGCGGCTTTGCCGCCGCCCATCGCTGCGGAAGACCCGAAACCGCTGACACAGCCGCCGGCACGTGCGGCTGCGCGTTTTGCCTGGCCCATCAAGGGAAAGATTTTGTCGGGCTTTGGCGCCACCGGAAAAGGTTTGCACAACGACGGCATCAACATTGCTGCTTCTGCAGGCGCGGATGTTCGCGCCGCCGATAATGGTGTGGTGGCGTATGCCGGCAATGAACTGAAGGGCTTTGGGAACCTGCTGTTGATCAAGCACG
>JAEUKL010000191.1 GCA_016793005.1 Rhodospirillaceae bacterium
GGAAGGCCGAGATATCGGCCGAGATCTGCTGCGCAGTGGCTTTCGTGCCGTCAGCGTAGGTCACCTTGTCGTCGATGATCTGCTGCGACATGCCGATCTGATGACCAGGAAAGTACTTGTTGTAGTTCATGCCGGCCAGGAGGTCGAAGCCCGGCGGCGGCTCCTCGTAGCCCTGCATCAGCGAGTAGACATAGTTCGGACCACCTTCACGGGCCTTCGTCATCAACGACAGGTCCGGCGGCAAGGCGCCGTTGTTGGAGGCGCGGGCGAACTTTTCGTTCGGATACGGGTTGGGGAAGTGATCCGCTGGCGTACCCTTGCGCTTGATGTCGCTGCCTTCGTCGTCAATGGCCGGGTATTCGTATTCCGAGGCCAGAGCCTTCACCTGTGCTTCGCTGTAGCCCAGCGCAGTCAGGTTGCGGAATGCGATGTACTTCAGCGAGTGACACGACGAGCAGACTTCGCGGTAGACCTGCAAGCCGCGCTGCAATTGCAACTTATCGAACTTGCCGGTAGCGCCGTCGAAGGTCCACTTGTTCTTCAGAAGCTCAGGACCTTCCGTAGCGGCCGAAGCCGCCGTGGAGGCCATGATCGTCGAGGAGAGAGCGAGCGCCGCAGCGGCGGCCAGAATGATCTTTTTCATGGCGTTACTCCGCTGCTTTCAAAACCGGTGAACTAATCGACGCAGGTAAGGGCTTGGGTGTTTCCATCCAGCCGATCACCGGCATCAGCACCAGGAAGAAGAAGAAGTAATAGAACGTGGAGACACGACCCAGGTACAGCGGCAGGCCTTCCGGCAGCTGCGCACCGCACCAGCCAAGCACCGCGACGTTGATGATGAAGATCACCAGGAAGAAGCGGAAGATCGGGCGGAACGTGGCGGAACGAACGCGCGACGTATCCAACCACGGCACCACGAACAGGATCAGGATCGAGCCGAACATGGCGATAACGCCCAACAGCTTGTCCGGGATCGCGCGTAGGATCGCGTAGAACGGCAGGAAGTACCATTCCGGCACGATGTGCGGCGGGGTCACCATGGGATTCGCAGGAATGTAGTTGTCCGGGTGGCCCATCATGTTCGGAACCCAGAACACCACTGCGAAGTAGAACAGCAGGAACACGCCCAGACCGAAGGCATCCTTCACCGTGTAGTACGGGTGGAACGGAATTTTGTCGGCCGGCGCGGCTTCGATGCCCAAGGGGTTGTTCGAGCCCGGAATGTGCAGCGCCCAGATGTGGAAGATCACCAAACCCACGATCACGAACGGCAGCAAATAGTGGAGCGCGAAGAAGCGGTTCAAGGTCGGGTTATCGACCGAGAAACCACCCCACAGGAAGGTCACAATCGGGTCGCCGATGACAGGAATGGCCGAGAACAGGTTGGTGATGACGGTGGCGCCCCAGAAGCTCATCGGGCCCCACGGCAGCACGTAACCCATGAACGCGGTGGCCATCATGGCCAGGAAGATCAAGATGCCCATCCACCACAACACTTCGCGCGGCGCCTTGTACGAGCCGTAGTAAAGGCCGCGAGCGATGTGGATGTAGACGACGATGAAGAAGAAGCTGGCGCCGTTGGCGTGCATGTAGCGGATCAGCCAGCCGAAGTTCACGTCGCGCATGATGCGTTCGACCGAGTCAAACGCCATGTCTTTGTGGGCGGCGTAGTTCATGGCCAGGAATACCCCGGTCAGGATCATCACCACCAGCATGAAGCCCGCGAGCGAACCGAAGTTCCAGAAGTAGTTCAGGTTCTTCGGGGCCGGGTACTTGCTGCCGACCGAGTGATCGAGGAACGAGAACAGGGGAAGGCGCTCTTCATGCCATTCGAAGGCTTTGCGCCAGACGCTTTTTTCCGTGCTCATGTGTTGCTCTCCTAACCGATGCGCACGGTTGTATCGTTGAGGAACTGATACGGCGGAACCGTCAGGTTCGCCGGCGCGGGGCCTTTACGGATACGGCCCGAGGTATCGTAGTGCGAACCGTGGCAGGGGCAGAACCAGCCGCCGAAATCACCACGCGGATCCATGGGCTTCGAGCCCAGCGGGATGCAACCCAAGTGGGTGCAGACGCCGACGAGGATCAGATATTTCTCTTCGCCCTTTTTCACGCGGTCTTCATCCTTTTGCGGATCGACCAATTCGTTGAGGGGAACTTTTTGCGCCGCTTCAATTTCAGCCGGCGTGCGATAACGCACAAACACGGGCTTGCCGCGCCAGACAACAGTGATCGCCTGACCTTCTTGAAGGTTGGCCAAGCTGAATTCCGTCGTCGACAGGGCCAGCGTATCCGCGGCCGGGTTCATGCTGTGGATCAGCGGCCATACCGCCATCGCCCCACCGACGGCGCCAAAGGCAATCGTCGAATGCAATAAAAAGTCGCGGCGTGTTTCGCCATCTCCAGCGTGATGGACCGGTGCCGTATTCGCCATGCTTATGATCCCCTATGAATCGTTCTCGCGGCGTTTTTTATAAAGCCGGGGGGCTGCCATCTTTCAGACGTGACGACGTGGCCCCACTCCACCGGTTGTCCTTGCGCCAAAACCTCCCGCCAAATGGCGGAAAACCTTTGGAACTTCAAGGAATTCCGGTGTGTTGCGGGGTATAGAATAATTCCCAGGCCTTGAAAAGACCTCGCACGGGGTTCGTTTTTCTAATAATTCAAAGACTTAACTAATCGCGAATGGTTCGCAACTAGACAGGATTTACACGCCCATGCGGCTTGCGCTGTACCAGCCCGACATCCCCCAGAACATGGGCGCCATGATGCGCACGGCGGCCTGCCTCAAGGTCGGCATCGACGTCATCGAACCGTGCGGTTTTCCCTTTGATGAGAAGCGGTTACGCCGCGCCGCCATGGATTACGGCGAGGCCTGTGAAATCGTCCGGCACCGCAGCTGGGAGACCTTCTTGGCCCAGGTCCGCACCGACCAGCGCAGACTCGTGCTGCTCACCACGGCCACCGACGTGAATCACAGCGACTTCACCTACCGCCCAGACGACACCCTATTGCTGGGGCGCGAGAGTCACGGAGTCCCAAGCGACGTGCACGCCACCGTCGATGCCTGTGTGCGCATCCCCATCGCCACAGGTTTGCGGTCCCTCAACGTGTCGGTCGCAGCCGCCATCGTGCTCGCCGAAGGGTTGCGGCAATTGGGGTATTTTGCTGGAAAAACAGAGCTTTAGAGAGACTGCGCCCCGACCTTGCGTGACAAGGAATTCATGCGCGGCACATGTTTTTGTAAGGGTCGCGGGTGTAGCTTTAGAACCATCAACAGCAGGCCCCTCACCCCCCTGAACACAGGCCTGCTGCTGGGAGGACGCAAATCTGATGGTTCATGCCCCCTCGTGAACCCGACTCTCGCCTCCCCAAAGATAAACGGCCCCGGCACCCCTTCCGGGGCCGTTTCTTTTTATGTCCCCCGAGAATCGTCTTATTTCGTGAGAATCGTCCGGGCGTGTGCGATCAACTCAGCGGGGCTGGCTGCGAATCCGCTTTCAGCCCATTGCTCTTCCGCCGCCCGCAAGGCGCGGCCAATAGCGGGCCCCGGCGGCGCATTCAGCGCCAACAGATCAGCACCTGAAATCGGCAACGGCTTATGCACCCATGCTTTCGCGCGCGTGAACAACGGCAGCCACGCATCGGGCTTGCTATCGCGGGCCGCGAACAACACCAAGCGCTCCAAGATCAGATCTTTGCCGTGGCGAAAGAGTAAAAGATCAAACGACGCAATGCGCATAGCAGCCGCAAGGCTTGGTTGCGGGCCCATCAAAAAGGCCAACAGGTCTGCTTCTTGATTGGTAAGCCGCAGCCGTTGCGTCAGGTCGCGCACACGGATCGTCGGCCGCACCAGCGCCGCCAACCGCCGCACCCAGGCGGGCGGCATGTGCGCCATACCTTCCACGTGAATCAGTGCGTTCAGCATCTGCCCGCTTTCCACTTCGGGTAGCAGCACTTTCAGCACGCCGCAGTCGCGCATCTGCTTCACGCTCGCACCCGGCTGTGGCGCGGCCAAAAGCTTCGCCATCTCTTGATGTACGCGCTCGGCCGAGAGTGTTTTCAAGCCATCGGTGAGGGCCGCGCAGGCCTTCAGCGTGTCGGCATCAATTGCCGTGCGCCCGAAGTGCGCCTGAAACCGGAACAAGCGCAGCACACGCAAATAGTCTTCCTGAATCCGGTCAGTGGCATTGCCGACAAACCGGACCACGCCTGCGGCCACATCCTCTTGCCCGCCGAAGTAATCGT
>JAEUKL010000210.1 GCA_016793005.1 Rhodospirillaceae bacterium
CGCCTGGCGCGCCAGGCAGGCTTTGCGGCCTGGACGCTGGGCGTGGGCTTTATGGCGATTTCGGCCACCGTGATGTTCACGCTGCCCTATCAGATCGCCATGCTGTTCAGCCTGGACCCCAACGACGCCAAAGACGCCGAGGTCATTGCATTGGTGGTACCGCTGCTGATGATCAGCGCCTTTTTCCAGGTGTTCGACGGCGCGCAGACCATCGCGGTAGGGGCTCTCCGCGGCCTGAAAGACACACGCACGCCGATGATCCTGGCCGGGATCGGCTATTGGGTAATCGGCTTCCCTGTAGCGTGGATCATGGCCTTCAACATGAACATCGGCCCCACAGGCGTGTGGTGGGGCTTGGCCATCGGGCTGCTTGTGGCGGCCGTGGTGTTAAATGCGCGCTTCCTGCGGCGCACGAAGCAGTTGATTATGGAGAAAGCAACTGCTGCGGTCTAAAGAGCGCGCTGTTTAGAGAGCCTCGACCGGCTTTATCTGTGGCTCGCGCTACGCGCTCACCAATATGTGCATTCGAGCGTTAGAGTCGCTCGATGCACATGGCGATGCCCATACCGCCGCCGATGCACAGCGTGGCCAGGCCTTTTTTGGCTTGGCGCTTTTGCAGTTCGTGAATGAGTGTGACAAGCACGCGGCAGCCTGAGGCGCCGATGGGATGGCCCAGCGCAATGGCGCCGCCGTTCACGTTCACCTTCGCCGGATCAAACCCGAGGTCATGACAGACGGCTAAAGATTGCGCGGCAAAGGCTTCGTTGGCTTCGATCAAATCAAGGTCGGCGGCTTTCCAACCAGCTTTTTCCAGCACCTTGCGCGTGGCCGGGATCGGGCCTGTGCCCATGATGGCCGGATCAACGCCTGCCTGCGCCCAGGCGGCAATTCGTGCCAGCGGCTTGATGTTGCGCTTGGCAGCCTCAGCGGCCGTCATGACCACAACCGCAGCCGCACCGTCGTTCAGGCCCGACGCGTTGCCCGCCGTGACCGTGCCTTCTTTTGAAAAAGCAGGTTTCAGTTTCGCCAGCGCATCGGCCGTGGTGCCGCCGCGCACATATTCATCGGTATCGAAAACTTTTTGTTCTTTTTTCACCGTAATCGTCACCGGCACGATTTCATCTTTGAACTTGCCCGCTTTAATAGCGGCATCGGCTTTGGCTTGCGATGCCGCGGCAAACTCGTCCTGCTTCGCGCGGGTCAGCTGCCACTGGGTGGCAATGTTCTCGGCGGTCGTGCCCATGTGATAGCCGTTGAAGGCATCCCACAAACCATCGCGGATCATGGTGTCGATCAGCTGGCCATCGCCCATCTTCAAGCCGTTGCGCATTTGAATGGCGTGGGCGGCGAGGCTCATGCATTCCTGGCCGCCGGCGACAACAATGCCAGCATCGCCTGCTTTGATGGACATGGCCCCCAAGGCGACCGCCTTCAAACCCGAGCCACAAACCTGATTGATGGTCATGGCAGAAACTTCCTTGGGCACGCCCGCTTTGATGGCGGCTTGGCGCGCGGTGTTCTGTCCTTGCGCGGCTGTGAGCACATGGCCCATCACCACTTCCGACACATCAGCAGCGTTCACGCCTGCACGCTTCAAGGCTTCGGCGATCACGATCTGACCTAGCTCAGCACCCGTGAGCGAACTCAATGAACCACCGAAGGAACCAATAGCCGTGCGCGTGGCGGAAGCGATGACGATGTCGGACATGCGACGAACTCCAAGATAAAGAATCGGAGAAGAAAAAAGAGATCGAAAGACTCGAACCGAAAATGGAGCGCGGTTTTAAGCCTGCAAATATATGGGAGCAACAACTATGTTGCGCTGCAATAAATTTGCATAGCTGGCATCCAAGCCATACGAAATGCCGATTTTAGGCCTTTTCCAGCCACCTCACGAGGGGTGCGTAGACCTTCTCGGCAGCGCTGCCGCCCGCAATCATTCCAATGTGGCCCAAGTCCACCTGACGGGTGTCACAACCCGGAATCTGTTGCGCCAATGCCAATGCCGACGCGGGTGGCACGATACGGTCCTGCGACGGAATCAACGCTAGAGAACGTGTTGAAATTTGGCGCGGGTCAATCACGCGGCCATCGATACGCCACTGCGCATTCTTTGGCGCGTTGTCGCCGTACCAGGTGAAAAAGGTTTCGCGCGCCGCAGGCCCAGCCAGATCAACACCATCATTTAACCAGTCTTCCAGTTCCACAAAACGGCGGGCCGCATCGGTTTCTGTATCGCGCGCAGCAAAGCCACGGAACTTGCGGCTGACCAGTGTGGGATCAAGTGATGCAAACATGGCTTGCAAAAAATCCACCGAAGCAACGCCCGTGCCGTTCAGCATCATGTCGATGAACGGTTTGAACTGCGCCAAGAACAGGCGTGTAGCGCCGCTGTCCACATGAAAGTCCCAGGGTGTGGCCAAGAGCACCAGGCCCGACACCACATCCGGGCGCAGCACCGCCACTGCTGTCGCCAGCGTACCGCCCATGCAGTAGCCCACCAGTTGCGGCGTTTGGCCGGTGATGGCTTTCACATGCTCTAAGGCCGGGATCAGCACGCCGCAGATATAATCCTCAAGATGAAACTGCCGCTCGGCATGATCGGGCGCGCCCCAATCCAGCAAATAAGCGTGCACACCATGGTGTGCGGCAAAATCCATCAGGCTGCGATCTTCGGCCAGATCGAGGATGTACGCCTTGTTGACAAGCGAGGGCACAAACAGTGTGGGCACGCCACCGCCGCCATAATCGCGCACCACCGCGCTGCCGTTGGTCCACACCGGCGGCGGTGCAACGCGCGTGCGGCGATATGCGTGGTTTTGATACCGCGTGATGCCGCGCGCCAGCTGCTCCATGCGCGCTTTGGCCTCACGCGTCAGGGCCTCGACAAAGGCAACCGGATTGAATTGCGAGCGCCAATCGTTCGCTATGTCACTGGGGCTTTGGCTGCTTTGTTCGGCGAGGAGTTTTTGCAGCGGCGTCGACAGCAGCCCGTTCAAGTGCGCCAAGCCTTTGCTCGATTCCGTCCAGGCGGGCGTCAATCCGGCGAAGGACATCTGCAACAGCCAGCCCTCCATCGCCAGATGCAGCGGCAGCGGGCGTGGGCCCTGTCGCGGCATGGGGCGTGGTGTTGGTGGCAGCGGCGGCGGAAGTGGATGGTCCATAGCTTTGGCCTGTTGTGGAGGCGTTAGCCCACGGGGCGGCGGCATTTTGCATCATCCCCTGAAACAAATTTGCCCAGCCGCCCGCAGCCTTGGGATCTTGCGCCAGTTTGGCCATCTCCTGCTGCCATAAATCGAGGTAGCGGCGGGCCAGGGCATCATAATCTGTGGGGTTGCTGCTCATAACCCCACTATATCCATTCCGCACCGCACTATTAAATTTATTTCGCACCACGCTATGGCAGCGCAATCTTTACGGACCCCGCCGAAAGCAAGGCTTTGACAGCGGAGGTTGTGCAGAGCACAATTTCCCCGAAGCAAACGCACATCAGGGTTCTGAGCGCATTGCCAAAAATTAGGTCACGGCAAAAAAACGAGGGGATGTTTTATGGCCGAGCACGCAAGCACCACCGAGAAAGGCCCGGTCGTCAACATTAAGAAGTACGCCAACCGGCGGCTCTACAACACGGCGACCTCCAGCTACGTTACGCTGGAGGATTTAGCGAACATGGTGCGTCAGAACATCGAGTTCACCGTCACCGACGCCAAGACTAACGACGACATCACGCGCTCAGTGCTGACCCAAATCATCGTTGAGCAGGAAGGCAAAGGGCAGTCGCTGCTGCCGATTAAATTCCTGCGCCAAGTGATCGCGTTTTATGGTGATTCGTTAGGCGGCGTGCTGCCGCGCTATCTGGAGCACAGCATGGAATCATTCTCGCAGAACGAAGAGCAAATGCGCGGCATGATGCAGAACGCCTTCAAAGGCCTGTTCCCCATGCAGCGCATGGAAGAAATGGGCAAACAGAACCTGGCGCTGTTCGAGAACGCCATGAAGATGTTCAACCCGTTTGCCAACCAGACCAAGTCCGATGCAACACCGCCGCCACAGCCCAATCCGGCGGCCGGCGAAAATCTTGATTCGCTGAAGTCGCAACTGGACGCGATGCAGGCCAAACTGGACAAACTGACCAAGGACCGCAGCTAGTCGTCCGCCACTGTTTTTAAAGGCTCCAACCCAGGCGCGAAGCGGTGCTTTGCGCCTGTGCTTTTTTGCCCGGGCGCTTGGAAAGGGTATTCGGGGCGGGCCACATGGCTTGCAAACGATTCTGAAAAATCGCCCTAAACCATTGATTTATAATTGAATAATTAAATTACAAACGACCTTTCCTATAACAATTTTTTACAATTCTCCCAATCGTCCAGCGATCCCACCGCAATTATTCTTTCAACTGAAAGATGCGGGGCTTCCAAAGGGACCCCACGTGCGGGGCCCGAAGGCCCCATAACACAAAGACCGCAGGTTGGGATCCAAATGAACATGATCGAACCACAAACGCGAGCAGTTCCGGCGAATCGGGCCAACGACATTGATCGCCATGTCGGCATCCGGATCCGCGAACGTCGCGTGATGTTGGGTTTAAGTCAGCAGCAGATGGCCGACATGATCGGCGTGACGTACCAGCAGGCCCACAAGTACGAGCGCGGCATCAACCGCATCTCGGCAGGCCGCCTGTACGAAATCTCGCGCGTGCTGAATGTGCCGATCACCTTCTTCTACGAAGGCCTGGACGGCCGCGAGGATGATGGTGCGGTGGGCCAGCGCCAACGCATGTGCCTGGAACTCGCGCGCAACTTCTCGGCCATCGGCAACGAAAAGCACCAGGAAGCTTTAAGCCAACTAGCCCGGGCGCTTGCGGTACAAGAATAGCCGCCGCGCAAAAAGTTCTATCGGGGGATAGACGCCTGACAACAGGGGATCGTGAAAGCGATCCCCTGTTTCATTTGGGGCCCATGTTTTATTTGGCCCCTGTTTCATTTTAAGCGCGCCACTCGGCCGCAACATCGGCATCGTTTTCCGATACTTTTTCTTTTGCTGCGTCGAATTGTGCCTGCGACGCAAGACGCTTGAACGCCCAAATGGCTGCGGCGCGCACCACCGGCGCAGCATCACTTAACAACGACTCAGCACATTCAGCCAGTTCAGCGTGGCCACTGTTGCCGATAGCGATCAGCACATTGCGCACAAACCGGTCACGCCCAATGCGCTTGATGGGCGAGCCCGCAAACAGCGCACGGAAGGTTGCGTCATCCAGCCCTGCCAAATCGGCCAGACGCGGCGCTGTCAATTCAGCGCGCGGTAGAAAGTCGGAAACATCCGTGGTCTGCGCAAATTTGTTCCACGGGCACGCCGCCAGACAATCATCGCAACCATAAATACGATTACCCATAAGTGCGCGCAGGTCGCGCGGGATGTGGCCTTTGTGTTCGATGGTCAGATACGAGATACACTTACGCGCATCGAGTTTGTATGGGCCAATGAATGCATTGGTGGGGCACACATCAAGGCAGCGGCGGCATTCCCCACAGTGATCGGCCTCTGCGGCGTCGGGCTCCAACTCCAGTGTGGTGAACACTTCACCCAGGAACAGCCACGACCCGAATTCGCGTGAGACTAAATTTGTATGTTTGCCCTGCCAGCCCAGGCCCGATGACTGCGCCAAGGGCTTTTCCATCACGGGGGCTGTGTCGACAAAAATTTTCACCTCGTGGCCCGAGGTTTCGTGCAACCACATGGCCAGGCGCTTCAAGCGCTTTTTCAGAACGTCGTGATAATCCTTGTTGCGGGCATAGACGCTGACAACACCGCGATCAGCATGTTCCAGCAAATTACGTGGATCATACCCCGGCCCATAGTTCAGCCCCAGCATCACCACGGTTTTTGCTTCAGGCCACAGCGTTTGCGGGTTTTCGCGGCGGTCGGCTTTCTCCTGCATCCAGCCCATGTCGCCATGCAGGCCATCGGCGATGAAAGTACGCAAACGCTCCTGAGTTTGGGCCGATGTTTCGGCGCGCGTAAAACGCACCGCATCGAAGCCCACATCAAATGCAAAGCGACGGACTTCTTCTTTATCCAGCATCTGCTTCTTCGCCGTCGGCTTGCGAGACGGCGAAGTCTTGGGCGAACTTTGCGAATGTTCCGGCTGCGATGGCTTCACGCATTTGCGCCATGAGATGCTGGTAATAGGCAATATTATGCCAGCTTAAGAGCATGAGGCCCAAGATTTCATCGCTGCGGGTGAGATGGTGAATATAAGCCCGGCTGTAATTACGGCTGGCGGGGCAGTTCACTGCCTCGTCCAAGGGCCGCGGATCATCGGCATGTTTGGCATTGCGCATATTCAAAGGCCCGCGTGTGGTGAAGGCCTGCGCCGTACGGCCGGAACGTGTGGGCAATACGCAGTCAAACATATCAACCCCGCGCGCCACCGCCCCCACCAGATCGCCCGGCTTGCCCACGCCCATCAAGTAACGCGCGTGCGTGGTCGGCAGATGAGGCGTGGTCACATCGAGGGTCGAGAACATCAACTCTTGGCCTTCACCAACAGCAAGCCCGCCGATGGCATATCCATCAAAGCCGATGGCTTGCAATTTGGCGGCGGATTCAGCGCGCAGGTCTGCGTGCACGCCGCCTTGGACGATGCCGAACAGTCCGTAACCTTCACGCGCCTTGAAGGCAGCCTTGCTGCGTTCGGCCCAGCGCATGGAGAGCTGCATGCTCTCGTTCACTTGCTCTTTGGTGGCCGGGTACGGCGTGCATTCGTCGAAGCACATCGTGATTGTCGCATCTAACAAATTTTGAATTTCAATGGATCGTTCGGGCGACAGGTAATGCTTCGAGCCATCAATATGTGATTGGAACGTCACACCGCCGCCGTCGATTTTGCGAAGTTGAGCAAGCGACATGACCTGGTAGCCGCCCGAGTCCGTTAGCACAGGGCCGTTCCAGCCCATGAATTTCCGCACGCCGCCGAACTTGGCAATGCGCTCAGCGCCCGGGCGCAGCATGAGGTGGTAAGTGTTGGCGAGAATCATTTGCGCGCCTGTCGCGGCCACATGATCGGTGAACATGGCTTTCACGGTGGCAGCTGTGCCCACAGGCATGAAGGCCGGCGTATCCATAACGCCGTGCGCCGTGTGCAAACGCCCACGCCGGGCGGCACCATCGGTCGCCATCAATTCAAAACGTGCTGCAGTCATTGATTTTCTACTTTCTCAAGCCAAGACGCATCACCGTAGGAGTAGAAGCGATACCCTGATTGAATGGCATGCGCATAGGCTGATTTCATCCGCTCAAGGCCGGCAAACGCACTGACCAGCATAAAGAGCGTGGATTTTGGCAAATGGAAATTCGTCATCAGCACATCGACCGCCTTGAAGCGGTAGCCGGGCGTGATGAAAATTGATGTCTCGGCATTAAAAGGCTGGACCTGGCCGTCATCATTGGCCGCCGATTCAAGCGTGCGCAGGGATGTGGTACCCACCGCAATAATGCGCCCGCCATTTTTCTTGGCCGCGTTGATCTGATCAGCTGTCGCGGCCGAGACTTCGGCCCACTCGGCATGCATGACGTGCTGATCTGTATCGTCCACCTTCACCGGCAGGAACGTGCCGGCCCCCACATGCAACGTTACGTGCGCGCGCGTGGCCCCTGCGGCATCAATGGCTGCCAGCAATTCAGGTGTGAAATGCAAACCGGCTGTGGGAGCTGCCACTGAACCATCAGCCTTGGCATAGACAGTCTGGTAATCCTTGCGGTCCTGCGCGTCGTCGGCCCGGCGAATGTAGGGCGGCAGCGGCATGTGGCCTGTGGCATGAAACGCCTGCAGCAGGTCAGCACCGTCTTTGCTGAACCGCACGCGCACCAAGCCTTCATCGCTTTTGGCCAGCACCTCAGCACTTAATCCGCCATCGAGGTCCACCGTCTGGCCGACTTTCAGCCGCTTTCCCGGCTTGGCGAACACATCCCATGTATCGGCGCTGATGGACCTGTGTAGTAAAAGCTCCACCGGCACGACACCGCGTTTCCCAAACAGGCGCGCCGGTAACACGCGCGTGTCGTTGAACACCATCACATCACCGGGACGGATGAGCGACGGCAAATCGCGAACAGCGCGGTCCACCCAGCCTGCCCACGTGACATGCAGCAACCGGGCCGCGTCCCGAGGCGTTAAGGGCCGGGACGCAATGCTGTCGTGAGGCAGATCAAAATCGAAATGGTCGGTGCGCATCTTTTACGGGAATCGGGGTGATTTGCGGGCCTGCTTATAGTCGAGACGATCAGGCGTTGCAAAACGGCTGAAGATGTTGAGACTGCGCCACAAGGGGCCCTTGGGGCACATGACTGTTGAAGGGCTTAGGGTACTGTTTTGGATTGGTTTTTAAGCATATTTGACCGCTTTTTGGCGGCCGCCTTTGTGGCGGTGTTTGCCGTGGCCGCCTCGCAGGCCGGCCCGTTCGCCACCCAATATGCCGCCCGGACCGCCACACAACTGGCCCAGGCCCAAGCGCACCTGAAAGATGTGCAAAGCGGCGTGCGCTATCAGACCATGGCGCCGACGGTGCGCGCTGAATTGGAAGCACAAGCAAAAGCCGACCTTGCCGCGCGTAGCGCAACCCACACCGCCATCGCCGAAGCCATACCGTTAGTGCAACCCTATGCGCTGTGGCGGTACGGCGATGAAACAGTGATCGGGGACACATGGCGGCTGTTCGTGCCGGCGCTGCCCTTGTCGTTCGGCATGGGCTTAAGCACATTTCTGGGCGCGATCATCGGCTTTGCATTGTACGAGCTTTTGAAGTTCCCGATCGCAGCCATTTTGCGCGCGCCACCGCGCCGCCGCTTCAAGAAGCGTTAGAGCATCACCATGATCGAACTTTTTACATCGCGCACACCCAACGGCCACAAGGTTTCCATCGCGCTGGAGGAGCTGCATCTTCCGTACACAGTGCGGAATATCAACCTGCCCAAAGGCGAGCAGAAGGAAGAGTGGTTCCTTCAGATCAATCCCAACGGGCGGATCCCGGCGATTATTGATCACGACAACGGCAAGCTTGCCGTGTTTGAGTCGGGCGCAATCTTGGTGTATCTGGCCGAAAAAACCGGGCGCTTGATGCCGCCCGACGGCAAATCACGCTACGCCGTGATGCAGTGGTTGATGTTCCAGATGGGCGGCATCGGGCCCATGATGGGGCAGGCCAATGTGTTCTACCGCTACTTCCCGGAAAAAATTCCGTCGGCTATCAGCCGCTATCAGAATGAATCGCGACGCCTGTTTGAAGTTCTCAATCGCAGGCTTGGCGAATCAGAATGGCTGGGCGGGGACTACTCCATCGCCGACATCGCCAACTGGGCGTGGGTGCGTACCTATGAATGGTCCGGCACCTCAATTGACGGCCTGGAGCACGTGCAGCGCTGGCACAAAGCGATGAGTGAGCGCCCGGCCTGCCAACGCGGCATCAACGTGCCGGTGCCGCATGATTCGGTAAAAGCCGCAGATATGGTGAAAAGCGGCCAGAAACTGGTGACGCGCTAATGTCCGGCCACGCCGCCTAGCGCAAGCCCAGATTACACTTCGCCGACATATCGACCAGCACGCCGCTGTTGGTGTTGGCGACCACGTGCTGCAAATAACCCGTCAGGCCTTGCAGTTGCACGTTGTACTGATAGATCGCGTTTACACCCGTGATTATGGGATCAAGCAAGCCCGGTACGGCGGCCTCGATGGTTGAAACTGGAATATCAATCGACCCGCTGCCCGCAATGGCCGGCGTAGTGTACGTTCCCAAAAGGCGGCCGTTTTCGGCATTGTAGAATGTCAACCACGCCGGACTGGCGACAACGCCGGTGTTGGCGACGCGGACCGACGACGGGTAGCCCTCGACAAATTTGCTGTGCACATTGATGAGCGTCTGGTTGTCGTTCGACAGACCATCCGCGCAAGCCGTCAGGTTGGTGAGGACGCCTGCATTGCGCGCCCAGACGATATGCTGCATGTAGCCGGCCACCGTGCTTTCCACATCGAGATTGTAGAATTTGCGCGCAGAAATCGGCGTTGCGGCATTGGTCAGGCGCGCATCACGTTCAACCACCGCCATATCGTATTGCACCGAAGCATGCGGCGCGATGGAAGGACTGGTCCACACGCCCAACGCCCCACCCGTATCGGCATCGCGGATCGTGACCGTAACCAGGCCGGCACTTTCCGCATCGTTCTGGAAGCGCAAGTAAGATTGACCCAGCAGGCTGGCATTGGCTGACGTGGGGACGTTGTTGACGTTGCGGA
>JAEUKL010000214.1 GCA_016793005.1 Rhodospirillaceae bacterium
GGCGGCGGTTAAAAGGGCATCGTCGGGGGTTGTATTCCACAAAAAGAAGCTGATACGCGTCGCTTTGGATAAAGCCGTCAGGCGATACTTCCCGGTGCGCTTGGGATCGGGTTCCGTTTCATCGGTGATGAACAGGAATTCAGGCCGCACCAGCATTGCGGTCAGCGCAGCCGATACACCAGCATAATAATCACCCAGCTTTTCGGTACTGGCGCGCGACACGTCGACCAATGTTTTAAGCTCTGCGTCTGTAAGTGCGCGGCGATACAACAACCGACCGGTGCCTTTAAAGAAAGCAGCCGTACATGCATCGTCAGCGCCAGCCGCATTGGCGGGCTTGCACGGCAGCAACACATCGCGATGGGCTGCATCGGTCACTTGGGCAGACACAGCCCGCGCCATGGCTTCATAGCGCTCGAACGCTGAACCATTGATGGCGGAATTGCCGGCACCAACCGCCAACAAACCGTTGATGCGATTAATCGGATCAAACCGGCCGCCGATCACAATGTCATCGCCGAACACATCGGCGATGACTTGGCGATACTGCTCGGCGGTGAGGCGGCGCATCACAGGCGGGCCGCCCGCGCTTTCAGGCTCGGATGATCCGCAGCCCCCCAGCAACCCAAGAGCGACAACCGCGAGGATGACGCGACGCATCATGGCGCAGCTCCTGCCGTCTTCACGGCGCGTGGGATCACAAACGCCGGCAAAGCTTGGATGTCCATCGCTTCGGAAATGGCTGTGCACTCACCGGTTTTAGGATCGGGGTAGCCATCGGCCAATTCACGTGATGCTACATAAATAGCTGGGCAACTCCATTGCCCTGTCACCGTCAGGAACTCGATTTTACGGATATAGTCCCACCAGTTATCCCAATCGCGATAACCGGCCAGCATGCCTTCGTACACTTCGCCGTCGCCGGCTTTGGAAATGTCGAGATCAAGACGCAGGCCTTTGTAGATCATGTCGCCGATCACGTTGTTGCCGTAGAGCGGTAGCCGTGCATCAACGGGCTCAGTGATCAGATGTCCGTCGACGATCTTGCCTTTGGCCGTCGCTCCATAATGCGGCGTGTCACTGACGCGATAACTGGCCCACGGCAGGATTCGACCGGTCGGGTCTTTGCGCAGCAGATCTGTGGTGCTTTCGAACGCGACAGTTACGTCGGGATCGTTGCGCTCATCATCCACATCAGTGACATGCAGCAGGAAAATGCCCTGGCTGGAATCGCGCCGCTCGCGGTTGGGGTGCGCTTCCATGTAATTGCCGCGCCGCCAGCCATAGATGCACCCCAGAATGCGATACATCTGATTATCGACTTTGGTTTTCCCGTCGGGGCTAGTGAATTTCTCGTGCTTGCAGGATTGCGCCGTGGCGTCACCGTCCTCGGTACCATCAAGGTTCATACCGCGGCCGGTTTTGCCCTTCACGATCCGCAAGGGTGGATCTTTGACGATTTCAGGATTCCAGCACACGTCTTCCTTGTTGGGGCCGCGCAGCGCTGCTGTGGGGCGGCGCGGCGGATCAACCGGCTCGATCAAACCGCCATTGGTGAGCTTATCGCGATCTTTCGGCGACAGCCCCCTCCACCACAGCTCATCGTTCCCGATGGCCAAGCCTTCGGGACATTCTTCGTAATACTTGGTTTCATAGGTCGAGAGGTTGTAGTCGACGACAATAAAGCCCAACGACTTTTTCTCGGCGGCTGATGCAGGGTGCGCCAGCACCGCCAGCGTGACGAAGCCGAGCGAAAATAAAACCAGCCTGTTCATTTCGATGTCCCTTCGGGTGGGCGTACATCAAGCTGTCCGCGAATTTCGCCCCACGGAAATTTGCCCGTCGTCAAGTTCACATAGGTCCAGCCATACAACAGATATTGCACCTGAGCTTCGGTGATGGCCGCTGAACCACGGACCGGGCTGGTCGCACCCTTCGTGGCCAGTTCTAAAAACTTCGCACCGTTGGCGCCCGGCTGCGCCGGGCCATACACAGCCAAAGTCTCCAGCGGGCCCGACAAATCTTTGAACGTGATGGTCCACGTAAATTTCAGGTTCGACAGGTCGAGATGAAAATCAGCGGTGCCGACGCCTGGGCTTTCGGTGTACTTCGTTTCCCACTCAGCGGCCATGACCGCATGAAAGTCGCGCTGGCCTTGCGCGGCCGCCAGGGACGGCAACGCCGTTATAAAAAGCAGCACCGTTCGCAAAAACAGCCGCACCATAAACCCTCGCACGACGACCCAGGCTATTCGATTCGTGCCACATTCGACCCTTTTGACGGCCCCCGCCAATAATAAAATGAAACTAAATCGCCGGGCGCACATCGGCGATTCAGGTCTTTATTTGTGACAGGCCTTTAGCGCTATTCTGCGATTCTACCCGAACCGCCGCAGACATTGGGCTATGCCGTCACGTCCTTAAAAACGGCAGTCCTGTGTTTGTGTGCCGTGACGATTTTGTTGTCGGCGACATCAACTGTGCGATGGCTGACCATCAACCACTCACGCTCAAGACACCGCCTGCGCTGCCATCCGCCTTCAAAGTGATCGCCTCGGAAGTCGACCCGGTTCTCGCTGATACGCAAGGCCGCACGCTCTATCGCTTCGTCGGTAGCCTGGCGGAATTCATGCGTGAAATTTGCGATGCGGCCTGCCTGGCAATGCAATGGCGGCTTGTTGCCGCAGACGCAAACTGATCCGCACCACAAACACCATTCAATGTTGGTGAGGTCGGAGATCGATCAAACATTTGGCACTTCCGAAAAAGCCCGATTTACACTTTCGCTGGCGATGACGGTCCGGGCGCTGTCGCAGGCCATCGTTTCAGTGGCGCCAGTGTGAGCACAAAAAACTGGTTCTCGGCCATTACTGTCGCCGATGCGATTGCGGCCGAACCGCCCCCTCCACAGAAGGACGATCACCGATGACGCGCAACTTCCTGCTTGCTGGCTTCGCCGCCATCAGCCTTGCATCAACATCCGGAGTATTGCCCGTGACCGCCGCAGAACTGGATTGCGCAAGCCCTGAATCCGTCGGCATGAGCAGTAAGGGGCTGGCCGACGTCAAAGCAAAATGAGCGAGATGATCTCGAGCGGGTGGCGGCGGATTGGTCTCGACCGTCCTCGATTACATGCGCTTTGCGCAAATGTTGCTGAACGAAAGCCAGTTGGACGGCACGCGCGTCTTAAAGGCCGAGACCGTGCGCGAGATGCTAAAACGCATTAGCCATCGCGCCGACGCAGATCGGCGCACATAGACACCAGTGGCCGGGTTTCAGCCCGAAATCCGGCCTAATTTTTATATATTCCAATATCTTAGGACCTAAACGCTGCACTTTAGCGCGGCCTATCACAACTCTGCCCCAACCCCGGCCTGCCCCTGACACAGTCACATAATTAAGTGTGCGGCCTAGAATCGTTCGCGACATTTTCATGCGAGGAAACCATGGGCGGCAGCCACCTGAAAAAGAGAACAAAACATGAACAAATCGGCGGGAAATCCTCAATAATCCCATAGACTTAGGGGTAGCTCCCATTGACACCCATAAATTCCCATGAGATACCATATCGGTCCAGGACCTGCGTACCCGAGCAGGTTAACGGACCGGGGCTTTAGGGGTTTCGGGTAGAGGGCGGTCCGGTGCTGAAAGCATTCATCGGTACCTTTGTTAACAAGATCGATGCGAAGGGGCGGATTTCCGTCCCCGCGCCGTTCCGCACGTCTTTACAAGCGCGCGGCCTGACGGGTGTTGCCCTGTACCCGTCGCTCACCGGCGACTGCATCGAAGGTTGCGGCATCGACCGCATCGAAGCACTTGTTGAATCGATGCAGGATGCCCCTCTGCCCTCGCTCGACGATGATTCCATCGCCCACCTCATTGTCGGTTCTGCCCGCGAAACCCCGTTCGATGCGGGTGGCCGCATCGTTCTGCCCGAAGACTTCATCGCCAAAGCCAAGCTCACCGACAAAGGTGCTTTTGTCGGCAAGGGCCGCACGTTCCAGATCTGGGAACCCGAAGCTTTGGCCAAAACACAAGACGCGCTGATGCAACGCGTGCTCGCCGGACGCAAAGCTCAATTGAGCGCCGGCAAAGACGAGGCGCGATGAACACGCCTGATTTTGCATCACAATCTACGGCCAGCCCCCACATTCCTGTTTTGCTGCACGAAGTCGTCACCGCGCTCGCCCCGCGCGACGGCGGCATTTACGTCGACGGCACCTTTGGCGCCGGTGGCTACACCACCGCCCTGTTGGAAGCCGCAAACTGCAAGGTCTGGGCCATCGACCGTGACCCCGATGCGTTGGCCCGCGGCGCTGCTTTGGTTGCGCGCTTCCCTGATCGCCTGCACCTGATCGCCGGGCGCTTCGGCGACATGGCGAAATTGCTGGCCGAGCATGGCGTGCGCAACGTGGATGGAATCGCCCTCGATATCGGCGTGAGTTCGATGCAGATCGATGACCGCGCGCGTGGGTTCTCGTTTCTGCGCGACGGCCCCTTGGATATGCGCATGGAACGCGCCGGCCGCAGCGCCGCCGACGTGGTGAACACCATGGGCGAAAAAGAACTGGCCGAGATTATTCTGACCTTCGGTGAAGAAAAGCACGCCCGCCGCGTTGCCAAAGCCATTGTCGCCGCCCGCGCGGAACGCCCCTTCTCGCGCACACTGCACCTAGCCGACGTCATCCGCGCCGAAGTGCGCCGCGCGCACGATGGCATCGATCCCGCCACGCGCACGTTCCAGGGCTTGCGTATTTATGTGAACGATGAGTTGGGCGAATTGGACCGCGGCTTGCGCAGTGCTGAGTTTCTGCTGGGCCCTGGTGGACGCTTGGCTGTTGTGTCCTTTCACTCGCTGGAAGACCGCATCGTCAAAACATTCATGCGAACGCGTTCGGCCGATGCCGCGCGCCCGTCGCGCCATATGCCGGCCAGCGCCGTCAAAAGTGCTGCCCCGACATTCAACCTCATCAGCCGCAAGCCCATCACGCCGACGGACGAAGAAGTGAACCGCAATCCGCGCTCACGTTCAGCCCGTTTACGTGTCGCCGAGCGCACCGATGCAACGGCCTTGGCCTCTGTTGACGGAGGCTTGGCATGAAGTTGACCGCAATCATGTGGGCGGCCCTGACGATTGTGGTCGGCGTCAGCCTGTTCATGCTGAAATACAAAGTGCAAGGCCTGGAAGATCAGTTGCAGGCCACTTACGTGCAGATCGAAAAAGACCGGACTGCCATTCGCGTGCTGGATGCCGAGTGGACATACCTGAACGATCCTGGCCGTCTGCGCCGTTTGAGCGAGCAATATCTTGGCTTTGCCCCGCCGGCTGCGTCGCAAGTCATCACGATCTCGCAGTTGCCCTTCAAGAACGGCGAAGTCCCGATGCTGGAAGGCGTCTCGACACCGCAGCCCACGCAACAACCCGGCGAACTGCCGCTGACAGGTTTGCGCGAAGCGCGCGCGCCCGAGGCCCAAGCGCCGACGGCATTTGGCGTACAGCGCGCTGCGTTTGAAGAAGCGCCCGAAGAAAGCGCGTTCTCCAGCAGCATTGCCCGCTTGCAGCGTTTGCTGCCGGCCAACTGGACCGTTCGCACTGTCAATGCGCCGATGCTAAGTGCGCCAATGTTAAGCGCGCCGATGCTGCAGGAGACCCTGCGATGATCGGCCCGATGGGTAAAAAGAACCGTACGTTCCATTATCCGGGCGAAGACGTGCGCCCGACCATCACCACCAAGCTTTTGTTGGAAGGTGCGACCAAGCGTGTGGTCGAGACCGGCCGCAGCCGCCTGATCGTGACCGCCGGCTTGTTCGGCCTGGCATTCCTAGGCATCGGTGCGCGTTTGGTGGACCTGATGGTCTTGAACGACATACTGAGCCCCGGCGGCGTTGTACGCACCGCGCAGAAAGTTGCCGCAGCCCCAATCACGCCGGCGCACCGCGCCGAGATCGTAGACCGCAACGGCATTCTGATCGCCACCAACCTGCCCACGGTCAACCTTTACGCGGATTCACAGAAGCTGCCCAAAGACGTGAAAGGGGCAGCCGAGAAGCTGGTGGCCACGCTGCCGGATTTGCGCTTCGATGATGTGTTTCATCGCCTCAGCAGCGGCGGGCGCTTTATTTATCTGCGCCGTCACCTGACGCCCGCCGAGCAGATGGCCGTGAACCGCTTAGGCATTCCCGGCGTGTACTTTGAGAACTCTGAACGCCGTACGTACCCGCATGGGCCCTTGTTTGCGCACGTTCTGGGCGCAACCGACCCCGATAATCGCGGCAACGCGGGTATCGAAAAGGAGTTCGATACGGCGCTGCGCAGTCAGGCCGACCCGCTTGAACTGTCGTTAGATGTGCGCATCCAACATGCCGCGCGTGAATCGCTGGCGGAAGGCGTTGCCAAGTTCAATGCCGCCGCCGGCAGCGCCGTCGTGATGGACGTGCGCGACGGTTCGGTGTTGGCCATGGTGTCGCTGCCCGACTACGACCCGAAGGCCATGGGAGCTGCCAGCGACGACGAGCGCTTTAACCGCGTCACACTGGGCCTGTACGAGATGGGCTCGACCTTCAAGCTGTTCACCGCCGCCATGGCGCTGGAAGAAGGTACCGCCACGCTTGATAGCCGGTACGATGCCTCGCAGCCGATCAAAATCGGGCGCTTCACCATCAGCGATTATCACGGCTTGAACCGCTGGGTCACTGTGCCCGAAATCATGATCCACTCGTCCAACATCGGCGCCGCCAAAATGGCGCTGGAAGCGGGCACGGAAAAACAAAAGGCGTTCTTGCGGAACTTAGGCTTGCTGTCACCGGCACCCTTGGAATTGCCGGAAATCGGCACGCCGCAATATCCGCGCACGTGGCGCGACATCAACACCATTACCATCTCGTACGGCCACGGCGTGTCGGTCACGCCGATCAATACGGCTGCTGCGGTGACAAGCTTGGTCAACGGCGGCGTGCTGTACCCGCCGACGGTCCTGAAGCACCCGGCTGATCAACACCCCGAAGGCCGCCAAGTTATCTCGCAAAAAACCTCAGACGCCATGCGCGCACTGATGCGCCTGATTGTGTTGGAAGGCTCGGGCAAACAAGCCGACGCAAAAGGCTATTTGGTTGGCGGCAAGACCGGCTCGGCCGAAAAAGTTTCCAGCCGCGGCGGGTATTCAGAGAAATCGCTACGCACCTCATTTGTGTCTGCATTCCCGATTGATGCGCCGCGCTATGTGGTGCTGGTGGTGCTGGACGAACCGAAGGCCATCAAGTCCACATACGGTTTCGCCACGGCGGGTTGGAATGCCGCCCCCACGGCCGGCAACAT
>JAEUKL010000231.1 GCA_016793005.1 Rhodospirillaceae bacterium
TATTTCGGCGGCCATCAGAAAACCGATGTCGTTGTCTCGCGCTCGTTGGCCAAACCCGTTACGGCGGCGGCGGTCGCGCGCGCGATCATGCTGGGCAAAATTAAGTCGCTGGATCAGCCCGTCGCGGACTTTGTGACCGAATGGAAAGACGATCCGCGGCGGTCGAAAATCCTGGTGCGGCATCTGCTGGATATGCGTACCGGGTTTTTGCCGCAAGCCAATGCGCCTGACCCGATGGATATCCTGAACCGCGCCTATCAGCACCCGCGCCACGACGAAATTATCATCAAAGAATATCCTGTCGTGGACGAGCCGGGCACGCGCTACGAATACAACAACGCCACCAGCGAAATGGTGGCCATTTTGATCGAACGCGCGACGGGCCGGCGGTACGCAGAGTTTATCGGCACCGAGATCTGGCAGAAAATCGGAGCACTCGGCGGATCGGTGTGGGTGAATCGCCCGGACGGAATGGCGCACTCTGGGTGTTGCTTAATGGTGCCGGCGGAAAGCTTCGTGCGCCTTGCGATCCTGTTCATGCAGGACGGCGTGTGGGGCAGCACGCGTCTGCTGCCCGAGGGCTACGTCACGCAGATGAAAACCGCCACCAAAGAGAACCCGCATGCAGGCATGGGTGTTTATATCGCCGGCAAATATGTGCGCGGGCGCGGTGCGGCCAACCCGGACCGGCCGGCTCCCAAAACGCTGCACAGCGAGCCCTATTTGGCCGACGACCTGTTTTTGTTCGACGGCAACGCCAACCAAGTGGTCTATATCGTGCCGTCCGAACAGCTGATTGTGCTGCGGACCGGCAACAACCCGCCCAAAACCAAAGAGCGCGAGTGGGACAACGCATTCCTGGCCAATACGATCCTAAAAGGTATCGTTAGGGATAAAGGCCAGTCGAAACCCCAAAGCCCTTAAACACGATAAATCGCTTTATCGGCGTAATCGTAATACTTACATTACGACTTCCAAGGGGCATGGGCTGGCCGTCTTTTTCGCGCGGCTACGGCGGTAGAAAGTACAAGAATGAAAAAAGACACCAAAGTTATTCACGCAGGAACTGACAAGAAGCGTAACGGTGGCGTGGTCAACACGCCTGTTTACCATGGCTCGACGGTTGTGTTCGAAAACATGGCGGCGCTGCATGTCGCCGCCGACAAAGTTCTGAAAAAGCGCGAGAAGTATCTGTTCTACGGCCGCCGGGGCACCCCGACGCATTGGACGCTGCAAGAGGCCATGAGCGCCCTTGAAGGTGCGGCTGACACGCTGCTGACGCCGTCGGGCTTAAGTGCGTGCACGCTCGCGATTTTGGGCTGCGTGAAAGCCGGCGATCATATTCTGGTGACGGACTCGGTTTATGAACCGACCCGGGCTTTTTGCGATACGTTTCTGAATACCTTCGGTGTTGAAACCACGTACTATGATCCGGCGGTGGGCGGCGGTATCGCGGCCCTGATGAAGCCGAACACCGTGCTGGTGTTTTGCGAGTCACCCGGTTCGCACACATTCGAAATTCAGGATATCCCTGCCATCGCCAAAGTTGCCCATGCCAAAGGCGCCTTGGTCATTGCCGACAACACCTGGGCCAGCCCGCTTTTCTGTCAGCCCTTGAAACTGGGCGCGGATATTTCGATCCAGGCCGCCACGAAATACATCGTCGGACACTCCGACGCGCTGTTGGGTACGATTGCGGTGAACGAGGCAGCACTGCCTGGCGTGGCCAAGGCGCTTGCGGCTATCGGCATTGCGGTTGCGCCTGATGATGCGTACTTGGGCACGCGAGGCTTGCGTACCTTAAGTGTGCGCTTAAAGCAGCACGAACAGAACGCCATGAAAGTCGCGACGTGGCTGCAAAGCCGCCCCGAAGTGGCGCGCGTGCTGTTCCCGGCTTTGCCGAGTGATCCGGGCCACGCCCTCTGGAAGCGCGATTTTTCAGGCGCGTCTGGATTGCTGGGTGTGTTTTTCAAGCGCACATCGACCGAGGCCGTCACGGCGATGATCGATGGGATGACGTATTTTTCGCTCGGCTACTCGTGGGGCGGCTTTGAAAGCCTGATCTGCCCGTCCAACCCGGGCAAGTCGCGCACGGCCAAAGCCTGGACCGAAGCCGCACCCGGTATTCGTCTGCACATTGGCCTGGAAGACACCGATGACCTGATCGCGGACTTGGACGAAGGCTTGGCGCGCTTCAACAAAGCTCTGGGCTAAAATTCCCGCGCCTAACCCACTGCACCGAAGTGGTGCGCGATTGCCGTGCCGATCTTCAGAATGATGTCGTAACTTTCGGCAATCGGGTCGATATAGTTAGCGTGAATATTGGCGTATTCCGCCACTTTATCGTCCGGGTACTTTGTGGGTTCGGTCATGGCAAAGTCGTTCACGTCCAACCGGTCAACCGGATAGGCCGCGCGCAACAATTCCAACGCTTCGGGAATCCGCAGCGCGAAAATCATATCCATGATGTCGTCGCGCGACAGGTCATTGCGCACCGAGAACGGCGGAATTTGCGCGGCCTTCAGGAAAATATGCTGCATCAAGGCCAGCCGTAACGCATGCAGTACACCCATGGTGCGGCGTTGATCCTCGCTTTGCAGCGACGGACCCTCGGGGGCCACAACATTCAGCAGCCGATGCAGTTTCAGGCCATCCACACGCAAGTAGGTCGAGAGCTTGCGAAAAGCAGCCGCGCGATCATCGGTGGCAAAACGTTCGGCCAACTCCTGGCAAGCCGTTTCCAGATTTGACTCGCGCCCACGGTAGGGCCGCGTGGCCCAGAAGCCGCCATCAAACAACTCGCCGTAGGCAATCAGTGTCTTGATGCTGGCCAATGCGTTCGAGGCCAGCACCAGCCGCATCAGCCCTTGCGCGCGCGGAGAGCGGCGATGTAACTCGGCGAAGCGATC
>JAEUKL010000322.1 GCA_016793005.1 Rhodospirillaceae bacterium
TGAACTGGCGCAGTTGCAGGCCAATGCGCCACAGATGGGCTGGCCGTTCGTCAACCGGCGCATGACCACGGAACTGGGGCCGGGCTGGCAAAAGAAATTCAAAACTTTCGAGCACGAAGCGGCACGCGCGGCGTCATTAGGGCAGGTCCATCGCGCCACATCGCACGACGATGTGCTGCTCGCCTGTAAACTTCAGTACCCGGACATGGACTCCATCGTTGAAGCTGATCTGCGTCAGCTGAAACTCGTCTTTGGCGCTTATCAGCGGTTCGATGCGGCGATTGACCCGACCGATGTATATGCCGAAATCGCGGATCGACTGCGCGAGGAGTTGGACTACACCAACGAGGCGCGGAACTTAAATCTCTATAGATTTATGTTGGCTGCAGAGCAGCATGTAGCAGTTCCCGATGTGCTGCCCGATCTTTCAACACGCCGCCTGCTGACGATGACATGGCAGGAGGGCCGCTCGCTTACGGACATTCTGGCTGAAAATCCCGCTCAGGAGCGCCGTGATCGCCTGGGCATTAATCTGTTTCGGGCGTGGTATCTACCGTTCTACGGCTACGGCGTGATTCACGGCGATCCGCACTTGGGCAATTACACGGCCCGGCCCGACGATACGATAAACCTGCTCGACTTCGGCGCAATTCGCATTTTCTCGCCCAGCTTCGTGCGTGGGGTCATCGACTTGTACCGCGCGCTGGAAAAGGGTGATCAGGATTTGGCGGTGGCGGCTTATGAAACCTGGGGCTTCACGGGCTTGAAAAAAGAAGTGATCGAAACACTGAACCAATGGGCCGGGTTTGTGTATGCGCCACTGATGGAAGACCGCCCGCGCCTGATTGAGGAAACCAATGCCTCGCAATACGGCGCGGAAGTGGCCGCCAAGGTTCACGCTGAACTGAAACGCTTAGGCGGCGTGAAGCCGCCGCGCGAATTCGTGTTGATGGATCGGGCGGCTGTCGGCCTGGGCGGTGTGTTCCTGCGCTTGGGTGCGAAAGTAAACTGGTACCGTCTGTTCCACGACACCATCCAGAATTTTGATGTATCGGCCTTGACCGAGCATCAAGCGCACGCGGTGGCAAAGGCCGGCTTGAAAAAATAGTCCGTCTTTCGGGCTTCTTGCGCTTTTGCGCTGTCTGGATGTTTTACGCGGTCCTTATAGTTCCCGCATAACCGGGGAGGAACCCATGACAGCGCCGACCGTTTCACGCCGCAAACTCATCGCGAATTCAGCTTTGGCCACTGTGGCTGCGGCCGCACCTTTAAAGGCCTACAGTGCATCACCCGCGAAACTTGATCTTGAGGACCCTAAGGTGCGCGCCATGGTGCGCGCGAAAGTGCAAGGGTCGATTGCCGAAGAAACGGTCTACACGTTCTATCGCTTGCATCTTTATGGTTACCTGAACGAGGGCAACCTTGTGCCCTTCGCCACTATGAACAATCTGAACATCACCAAATGGAAGCCGCTGCCGAACGGCAATTATGCAGGCACTGTGTTTGAATCGGGCGCTTACTGTAAGTTCGATACCGACGAGGTGCTGGACGTGTGGGAGAATCCCATCACCGGCGAGAAGCGCGATGTGTGGCCGTTTATCGGCGGGCCGATCAAAGCGGAAGTGGGCCCCGACGGCGCGGTGACGGATGCAACAGCCACCGTAAAGCCCCGCGCGCAGCGCATAGACATCATCGGTGATACGATTTTTGTCGCGAGCCAATCGGCATTTTCGTTCCCCAATCCGGTGAAGCCCGACCAGTACCCGACGGAATCAGCCGGCCCCACATACTTCTGGGATTCGCATTTCGTTCACGCGGGCAAAGTGGCCGACGTCCGGAATCCGAAACTGACGCGGGCCGGTGCATTCTCGCAATTCCAGAATCTTGTCAGTTGGCATCCGTGGTTCGGCCTGGGCGGCAAGCCGGGGCGCACGTACGGAAAAGCATACGGCACTAAGCTGGCCAGCTTGGACGATCTGCCCAAGGCCGCGCGTGTGTCATTGGAAAAGCAGACGCCGGAGATTTTCGAAACCGAGAAGTGGACCAAGCCGCGCCTCGATTTCCCCGAGTACATGGCCTGGCGCAAAGCCAAGAAGGGCTAAAGCTACGGCGCTGCGCCGAGTTGTTGTTCAGAAGGCCCTACGCTGTTACACGGCGTAGGGTCTTCATTACATTCGGCCACCAGGTTCATAACGCTGGAGAACAGATTGGTGCTTAAGATCACCTGCACCGGGACAAAGCGCGCATCGGTGCTGAACAAGATCTTGGTCTCGGCCTCGCGCATACGCTCTTCAGTTTCTTCTTCAAAGCCAAAGACCGGTTCCAGTCGCGCTTGCACCGGGACTAGCATGTGTTCCTTGCCCCGGATCGTATAGGTCTTGGCTTCGCCTTTGGTGCTGATGATGTCGTAGCGGCGTCGTCCGTCATAAATGGGCACGCGCACCTCGGTCTTGCCGGACTCCATGATCTGGTGGCGTGAGGCGATGAACGCCGTCACCGGGTCCAGCGCGCCGATCCGAAGTTTTTCCGGTACGGGCGGGACTGGTTTGCGTTTCGTGTTCCAGGGCAATTTATCCTCAGGCACGGCTTCGCCTGTGACAGGATTGAAGACACGTTCCGCCAATTGATTGGGCGCGCCCGTGGCGGCATCGTAGGTCATGGTCATTTCGGTTGCGATCTCGGGCGACCGCCAACTGCGGCTGTAGGTCGCCGGAATAACGCCGCCCAAATCTGCATTGAACGCACCGGTGCTTTTTACGTCGGCGCGAAAATCCTGGAAGGCTTCGGCGACACCCCGCGTGCGCATTTCAAGACGGCTATCGAACGTTACTTTTGATTGATCGAGCGATACAACCACATCTGCAATGTGCAGGCCCCCGAACATCACGTCGTACAGCAGCCGTTCTTTCTGCTCGCGTCCTTGGGCAGGGGAGCAAACGCCGACGACCAGCGCCAGTAAGGCCGCAACGCCAAAGGGGGGCAGGGAACGACTGAACGGATTCAAGCGGGCCTCCTGAAACCAAAGTGTGGTACGCGCACGGCTGGGTGGGGTCACAATCTTGGTACGACGAGAACGCCCGAAAGGATTTCCGCGCCTAGCCCGAAAAGCAAGCCCCTAAGTGTATTTCGGCCTTTCAAGAGGGCGCGAATTGTGGCCAGAGGCGACTTTTCACGGCCATGTCCCTTGGCAAAGCGGGCCTTAATCTGCATGAATGGCGCATTGATCGAAGCGTATATCCGCATTGAGCCGACAGCAGTCGTTTTTGCTGGCTGTGCCGGGGTCTCGGGCCGCGCAGATCGAGGGGATAAAGATATGCAGGTTGCAGTTCTGAAAGAACGCCGTTCCGGTGAAACGCGGGTGGCGGCAACGCCCGATACGGTGAAAAAATTAGTCGGCCTTGGCTGCCAGGTAGTAGTTGAGGCCGGGGCAGGTGCAAACGCCAGTATGTCCGATGCGGACTATACGGCGGCCGGTGCAACCATTGCCGCCGATGCAGCTGCCGCTGTTGCGGGTGCCGCATTGGTCGTGAAGGTGCAAGCTCCGATGACGGCTGATGAAGGTGCCGATGAAATCGCAAGCTTAAAGCAAGGCAGCTACCTGATGGCGCAGTTGAACGCGCTGACGTCTAAGCCGCGTATGCAGGCTTTAGCCGCAAAAGGTGTGAATGCCTTTGCGCTGGAACTGATGCCGCGCATCAGTCGTGCGCAGGCCATGGATATCCTCTCATCACAAAGCAATCTCGCGGGCTACAAAGCGGTGGTGGATGCCGCCGCTACCTTTGGCCGCGCCATGCCGATGATGATGACCGCCGCCGGCACTATTGCTCCGGCCCGTGTGCTGATTTTCGGCGTGGGTGTTGCGGGGCTGCAAGCCATTGCCACTGCAAAAAGAATGGGCGCTGTGGTGTACGCCACCGACGTGCGTTACGCGACCAAGGAGCAGGTGGAAAGCTTAGGCGGCAAGTTCATCGTCGTTGATGAAGAGAAGATGAAAGCCGCAGAAACTTCAGGCGGCTACGCCAAGGAAATGGACGACGACTTCAAGCAATAGCAGGCCGCGGCTGTGGCTGCTGAAGTTGCCAAGGCCGACATTGTCATTACAACGGCCCTGATCCCCGGCAAGCCTGCGCCAAAATTAGTCTCGGCCGAGATGGTGAAAAGTATGAAGTCGGGCTCGGTGATCGTCGACTTGGCGGTCGAGACCGGCGGCAATGTCGCGGGCTCGGTGAAGGGCCAAACCGTCACGACTGATAACGGCGTTATCATTCTGGGCCACGCGAATATGCCCGCCCGCTTGCCGCGTGATGCCAGCGCGCTGTTTGCCAAGAACGTGCTGAACTTCGCGACACTGATGATCGAGAAGGGCACGGGTAACTTAAAGATCAACTGGGACGATGAACTGGTGAAGGGCACGCTCGTCACCAAAGATGGCGCAGTCGTTCATCCCGCGCTCGTTCAGTCTTAAGCTGGCCGGTTAAGGGGAGTTATCATGGAACAAGCAACACAACTGGCGGGCGTCGCCGCCCACGGCCCCAACGATTTCTGGTTTTTCCTGACGATCTTTGTGCTCGCTGTCTTTGTTGGTTTCTACGTGGTGTGGAGCGTTACGCCCGCATTGCACAGCCCGCTGATGGCGGTCACCAACGCGGTGTCCAGCGTGATTATCGTCGGCGCCATTCTGGCGGCGGGTCCGCAGGAACTGTCGGCGGCAAAAATTCTGGGCTTCCTGGCGGTGGTGCTGGCGGCCGTCAACATCTTCGGCGGCTTCTTGGTCACGCAGCGCATGCTGGCGATGTTCAAGAAGAAGGGCAAATAGGGGGCACGCATGACCGCAGAAGCCGCAACACTTTTTGCCTATATCGTCGCAGGCGTGTTCTTCATCCTGACGCTGCGCGGGCTTTCAAGCCCCGTCAGCGCCCGCCAAGGCAACACGCTTGGTATGATTGGTATGACGATTGCCATCGTCACCACACTCATTTCCCCCGTGGTGCGTGAGTACCTGTGGATTGTCGGTGGCTTGGCTGTCGGCGGTATCATCGGGTTTATCATCGCCCGCAAGATCGAAATGACCGCGCTACCGCAGCTTGTGGCTGCGTTTCACAGTCTTGTCGGCTTGGCGGCGGTGTTTGTGGCGACGGCTGCACTCCTGTCGCCGCAAAGCTATGGCATCGGCACGCCAGGGGCTATTGCTTCGGCCAGCCTGATCGAAATGTCGCTGGGGTTGGCGATTGGGGCCATCACGTTCTCGGGTTCCGTGATCGCGTTCTCGAAACTGCAAGGGATCATGACCGGCAACCCGCTGGTGTTCAAAGGCCAGCACCCGCTGAATGCGCTGATCGGCATTGCGATTGTGGTTTTGATCGTGATGTTCTGCCGGTCGGAAGATCACAACCTGTTCTACGCCATCATGGCGTTAAGCTTCCTGATCGGGTTCCTGCTGATCCTGCCCATCGGCGGGGCCGATATGCCCGTCGTGGTGTCTATGCTGAACAGCTATTCGGGCTGGGCGGCGGCGGGCATCGGCTTCACGCTGCACAACAGCTTGCTGATTATCGTCGGCGCGCTCGTGGGCTCATCGGGCGCGATCCTGTCTTACATCATGTGCAAGGGCATGAACCGCTCGATTATTAACGTCATCCTGGGTGGCTTTGGCGGCGATGCCGCCGCCGCGGCCGGAGGTGGGGCCAAGAAAGAGCAGCGCGCGTTTAAGTCGGGCTCGGCTGACGATGCGGGCTTCATCATGAAGAACGCCAGCAAGGTCATCATCGTGCCGGGCTACGGCATGGCGGTGGCGCAAGCGCAGCATGCCTTGCGCGAAATGTGCGACAAGCTGAAACACGCCGGCGTGGAAGTGAAGTACGCCATTCACCCTGTGGCAGGCCGTATGCCGGGGCACATGAACGTGCTGCTGGCGGAAGCCAACGTGCCGTATGACGAAGTATTTGAGTTGGAAGAGATCAATCACGAATTCTCGACGGCTGATGCGGTGTATGTGATTGGCGCTAACGACGTCACTAATCCTGTCGCAAAAACCGACCCGCAAAGCCCGATCTACGGCATGCCGATCCTGGATGTGGAAAAAGCGAAAACCGTTTTATTCGTGAAGCGCTCCATGGCGGCGGGTTACGCGGGCGTGGATAACGAACTGTTTTACCGCGACAACACCATGATGCTGTTCGGCGATGCCAAGAAAATGACCGAAGAGATTGTGGGGTCGCTGGAGTAGGCGGGCACCATAAACAAAAAAGCGGGCTTTGAGGCCCGCCTTTTTTTATGCGCGTAAGGCGCTAGCGCTTGTTTAGAAACGCAACGTAGACAAAGGCGCCGGCAAGGGCGGCCAGCATCAAGCTTGAGGCCGGATTGTTTTTGATCTCATCGCCCATTTTGTCGGCGGATTTTTCGAACAAGGCGAGCATCGGCTCAAGGTCAAGATCGGGCGCTGGCGTGTTGCGTGCGCCCTCAAAGACCAGCCACATCGCCAAGGCGATGCAGAGCGTGAGCAGAAACATGCCGGCAGCCACAATCAGTGCGGACGCCGCCGGTGACAATGACTCCAACAAAACCGCATAGCAGGCGTACCCCAAGAACCCCACGCCAATCAGAAAAATTCCGATTCCAACCGGAGCCAGCGCCGCGGCCATCAGGCCGCCGCGCGCTGTGTTCCGTGTCGTTTGCAGGGCCTGCTGTGCGGCCAAGGCTTTCAAAGCTATGACCAGCAGGTCCATGTGCTATCTCCGCACCAGCAATGCAGCCAGAATTGCGCCTGCGGCAAAGGCACCCAGAAGGCTTTCGACGGGGCGTTCTTGCACGCGCTCGCCCAAACTATCGAGGCCGGAGGCGGCAGTATCGTGGGCACGTTCCAACAATTCCTCGAAGGTGCCTTTCAGGTGTTCAACCTCTTCATTTAATTTCTCGTGGCCTTCACCCAGTGTGCGCTCACTTAAGTGAGCGATCTGCGAGCCGATCAGTTCCAACTCTTCACGCAGGGTCATTCTGCCGCCGAGTTTGCTTAAAATTCGTCTGCGGGCCATCGGTTACCTCCAGTTTCTTTCTTTAGGTCAAGTGTAAGTCTATTCAAAAAGTATGGTGTTGATCCACGTCAAATGTGTGTGGAAAACCCCTTATTTAGGTGATCGGAGTTGTTATGCAATCAGGCTGCGGGCCAAGCTTAAGGCAAACAGCACAATGAAGATGAAAAATAGGATTTTCGCGAACCCTGCGGCCGCAGATGCAACGCCGCCAAAACCGAAGACGCCGGCGATCACCGCGACGATCAAGAACACCAAAGTCCAGTACAGCATAGGTACCTCCTGCGCATGAAAAACAGGTG
>JAEUKL010000413.1 GCA_016793005.1 Rhodospirillaceae bacterium
GAAAATCTTGCGCGTAATGCCCGGCGTCAGCACCGACAGCGGGTTCACGGACGGCTCTGCCGTGGCCGAAGGGCCGCGCCAACTGAAGTTCGCCGCAAAAATGCCGCCGCCTTTTTCAGGGCCCGTCAAAATCGTGCCGATGATTGGAATTTTGTTCAGCGCCGAGTTCAGCGCGTACGCCGGGATGACCGTGCCATTTACATCGATATAGGAATCCGAGAACCGATAGGTGCCTTCGGCGGTCATCCCCAACGAACTGCCGAACATTTCCGATTCACCGATCCGCAGCGTATTGGCCGCAAAGCCAAACGGCACGTGCAGTGTCTTGAACGAGATGCCGTCGCCGCGCAACTCATCGGCAATGCCCGTCAGTGCCGCAACCGAGAGAATACGCGCCACCAGCGGCGCTTCCACCAGCTTGAACTCGGAAATATTGACGTCACCTTCAACAGCGCCCTGTGGCGTAAATTTACCGGTGATCGTCAGCTTGCCGCCCTTGATGTCGTCAAACAGTCCGGCGCTACGTACCACACCGCCCCCGTCATCGCTGGCCCCTGAGAAGGTGCGCTCGCCGCCCTTGTTCCCCAAAGCAAAGGTGAATGCGGCCCCAGACTGGCCCACCTTGCTTTTCAGGTCGATCTTCTGAATGGCGCGCTTGTCGCGCTCGAAATACAGATCGACGTCCTTCAGCGGAGCATCTTTAGACAGCCACATCTCGCCGAAGTTGGCCGTAATCTTGATGGGTGTTTGTTCCTTAGGCTGAACGTCGTGTGGCGCTTCCTCAGGCGGCGGGCTGCCTTCCACCTTCTGGCCGCGCGACTCATCCTTGTTCAATTCTTTCCAGAAATATTGCGCATCAAAGACGGGGCCCGCCACATCCACCACAAACCGGCCGTCATCTTCACGCAGCAGGTTCAAACTCAACTCCGTGCGGTCCGCTTTGGCCTGCCTGATATCCAGCGTCTTCAAAGATCCGGCGGCGGCAAACACGGCCGCACCTTCCACTTCAAAATCATTCTCGGCCCAGACATGAAAGGACGGGAGCTTATCAAGCTGGCCGTCTTTCAGCGTCAGCGATGCATTGAAGTCGGCTTTAATCCCGACCTCTTTTTTCCAACCAAGCTCAGGGACGGCCAAAGCCACAGGCGTCAGATCGCCTTCGGCATCCAATGTCGCCGTATTGTTACGCAGGACTTTGTAAGTCACATGGGCGGGTACGGCGCCATCAATGTTGGGCGGCACGAAGGGCCAGAATCCCAACAGGATTTCCGGGCGGGCCGCATTACCGATCACGGCATCAAGAACATAAGTGCTACGCACCGGCTTGCCCGAAAAATCCTCTTTCCAGTCGATGCCGGTTTCAATCAAGCCCAACCGCGCTTTGCCGGTCAGTTCAAGGCCGGTGTTGACGACGGCAATTTCAAGATCACCGTCGCTTAACGGCAGATCAAAAGCGACGTCCTCGATGCGCGCATCTGTCACTTTGCCCTTCACGTTGATTTTCAGATCATCCAGCGACAAATTACTGAGGAGCGGAAAATCGAGACCCAAGTCGACCTCGGCCGCGCCGGTCGCCGCGTTCGGATCGACACCCATCTGAGAGGTGTAGCGCAAGGGCTTCGCATCAATCAGACGCAGGGCCTCACCCAAATCCCCTTTTACTTTGATGTCGAAATCGGCTTTGGGGATGGCACCGGTCAAATCGTACATGCGCAAATTCGCACCCGTAACCTTCAAGCCTTTGCCGCTGATCGCATCGGGGACAAATCCGCTGGTCACCACAACGGTGACTTCTTCCAACCCAACCTTCAACGTGCCTCCGGCCTCTTGCACCTTGGGCATGTCTTTCATGTAGTTGACGGTAACGCCCGCGATGCTGGCGCCGAGTTTCAACTTGTCGATATGCAACTGCCACGGTTCTTGACCGCTGATATCGATAGTCGCGACTACACCTTTGATGCTGCCGCCATTCAGGTTATCGACAATCCAGTCGCGCGTATTGGGGGCCAAACTAGACGGCCACAGATCTTTCAAACCTTGCAGCGTCAAGGCATCAATCGTGGCCTGCACATTGACATCGGGCGCCGTGCGCATGTTGCTGGCTTTCGCAACAGCCGAGATGACAGGCGAGATGCCGTCCTGCCGGACCACGTGCACTTCAAACTTCTCTACCGCGATTTGGTCCAGCCCGCCGCTGGTGGCCGCTTTCAGTTCGATACCACTGATGTTCACTTCGCCGCCCTGATCGGCGGGCAACATCAGTTTGCCGGGCCCCGCAGTGATGTTGATTTTGCCCCACGCCGCTGCGGACGTAAGATTGTCGGGAACAATATTGGCCTCAATGCTGCCGCTTAAATCGGCATCCAGGATTTTCAATTCCGCCAATTCGGGCCATAGGGCCGCGAACGCCGACGGCCGCAAGCCCTTGAACGAAGCCGTCATGGACAGAAGGCCAGCATCGAACGTGTAACGCCCCGCCAAATCGATGCTGACTGTCGTGCCGCTGCCGACCATCGGAATACTGCCGGCAATTTCAATCGTGTCACGTTGGCCGAGCAAGCGGAAGTTCGCATCGGGCACCAGCCACTGCGCGCCGCTTTGCTCGTCGATCAGCACGATGGTTGTCTGCGTGACTTCGACATTCTCCAGCGCCGTGCCGGCATTCTTGTCGTCGGGATTGACGCGCAATCCTTCCAGAATGTCCGCAATCAGGCGCTGCGACTTTTCCGTGGCCTCGGGCGGCAGCGGCTGCATCTGCACGGCCTGCTGCGTTGCATCTGCCACCGAGATCGGCGTCGTGGCCGGTTCAAGGCCCAAGCGCACGCTGCCATCCCCGGCCCGCACAATACGCAGTACTGGTCTTGTAATGCCTAAGTGCTCGACCACAACCCGGCCGGTCAGTAGTGACGGAATATCGAGGCTTAGAATCAGCGAGCCAAAGGCTGCGATGACTTCACCGCCCGAATTTCGCACCTGCACGTTCTGAACCGTCAGCTCCGGGCGGCGCGTCATGCGCTTCCAGGTCAGTTCGGCGTCGGCAATCGTGAAAGCGTAATTGGGCACACCCCGTTTCAGGGCGCTTTCCACATAGGGCACCACGGGAGCCAGCGGCACGGGCCCGCGCGCCAGTTGCACGCCCAGCACGGCAATCAGCAGCACAGCCGCAATGGCGATGCCTTCTAAAATACGGACCAGACTACGGAGAACTATCTTCATTCTTAAGTATGGCTCAGGCCCTTGAAGCGACTGCCTTTTTTGGCACCGCCCTGGCCCTGAACACCTTGACCGGCATAATCGGATTCACCAAGCTGCGCCAGTCGTTTCGACCGCCGACCATGATGCGTGGTGGGCCGCTTCCTAAGGGTTCTTGCGTGTTTGTGCAATCCACCACCGTCCTGCCTCGTCCTTTTGATTCCGCCCAAAGCCAGCGTTTATTAACGGACTGGGCCACGGCCGAAGGCGTGGAGGATACGGCGCTCGCCACTTTCATGCGCGAAGCCCCCGCCCAGGCGCAGCTTTCGCGCTTGTTGAAAGCGGTGTTTGGCAACAGTCCGTATTTATCCGGCCTTCTCGGCCGTCACCCCGGCGTTCTGAAAAGCGCCTGGGAAACGGGCCTGGAGGCAACCTGGGGCCGGATTATGGCAAATCTTAGGACTGTGCCGGCAGCCACGGAAAGCCCGAATCAAAGCGAGGTTATGCGCCATTTGCGCGAAACAAAGGGCCAAGCCGCGCTGCTGATTGCGCTGGCCGACATCACAGGTGCGTGGTCCTTAGCGCAAGTCACGGGCGCACTGACCGACTTGGCAGACGGGTGCGTGCGTGTCTGCGTGCAGTTCTCGTTGCGCGAGGCAGCAGGTAAAGGCGAACTGGCGCTGCCTGATCCGGCCAACCCAGAGGTTGGTTCGGGTTACATGATCTTCGCGCTGGGCAAACACGGCGGCCGGGAACTGAACTACTCGTCTGACATCGACCTGCTGGTGCTGTTCGACGATGAAACCATGCCCTATGTGGGCAAGAAGTCGCCGCAGGAATTTGCGGTGCGCATCACGCGTGACCTTGTGAAGATGATGCAGGAGCGCACATCGGACGGGTATGTTTTTCGTACCGATTTGCGCCTGCGCCCAGACCCCGGCTCGACAGCGGTTGCGGTCTCACTCAGTGCCGCGTCGGTGTACTACGAAAGCTACGGCCAGAATTGGGAACGCGCAGCCATGATCAAGGCGCGCGCGATTGCGGGAGATCAAAAATCAGCCGCGTTGTTTTTGAAAGAGCTAGAGCGCTTTGTCTGGCGTCGCTCGCTCGACTTCTATGCGTTGGAAGATATTCATTCGATCAAGCGCCAGATCTACGCCCACAAAGGCGGCGGCACGGTCACTGTGCCCGGCCACAACATCAAGCTGGGGCGCGGCGGTATTCGAGAAATTGAGTTCTTCGCGCAAACACAGCAATTGATTTGGGGTGGACGCAAACCCGAAACACGCTCGTCGCAAACTATTGGTGCGTTGGATGCATTGACGGCTTTGGGCGTTGTAAATGCGCCCGTGCGCGACGACTTGGAAAAAGCCTACGAATATCTGCGCCGCCTTGAGCATCGCCTGCAAATGATCAACGACGAGCAGACGCAGAAATTGCCCAAGGATGATGTGGGCTTGGCGCATATCGCCACCTTCATGGGCTACGACACAACCCAACAGTTTGCGGAAGAGCTAACGACAGTACTGCGCACGGTAGAGTCTCATTACGCAGCGCTATTTGAAGACTCCCCTACCCTTAGTATCGAAGGCAACCTGGTGTTCACCGGCACAGAGGATGACCCGGACACACTGGAAACCTTGCGCAAGTTAGGCTTCAAAAACCCGTCTGTCGTCAGCGGCGCCGTACGCATTTGGCACACCGGTCGCGCCAAGGCAACGCGGTCTTTGCGCGCGCGCCAGTTACTGACAGAACTGATGCCGCGCCTGCT
>JAEUKL010000022.1 GCA_016793005.1 Rhodospirillaceae bacterium
TTGCGATCACCGTCAGCGACCGTTCCCGATTGCCCGCCGGGCAGGTGAATGTGGCTGTCGATCAGCCCGGGGATCAGGAACTTGCCAGTGCCGTCAATCACGGTTGCACCAGAGCTTTTCAGGCGCGCGAAACTGACGGCGGCAATCTTGTTGCCCTTCACCAGGACATCAGTATTGGGAATTGCAGGGGCACCCGTGCCATCGAACACCGTGACATTGCGGATCAGAAGATCCTTAGCGGTTAACGGCGCAGCACTGACGGCGCTGATAGTGATCACCGCGGCAAGTATACGAACACGCATTGACCCCTCCCCCAAAAGGCAAGGCCAAAGCATACCCGGTGCGCGGGTTTAAGGAGCGGGTGATCGGCCTTGGCGTTTTGGCAGCGGGCCGATTTTCCGGCGGGGCTTTACAAACCGCAGCTTTACAAGTCAGTTGCCACGTAGAATGACACGTTGCGCGCCAGATTGGTCTGGAAGGTGTGGTCGCCCCCCACCCGATAACCAAACTTGTTGGTCACGTTCCCCACCTTGAAGCGCAGTGTTGTCGGGTTGCCGTCCACCTCGAAGGCATAGCGTGCGCCCAAGTCCAGAACCGCGCGACCCGGCACGTCCAAGCGATTGCTGACGCTGGCCATGCGCCGCCCGATATTCTGGAACAGTCCATCGACCGACAGCCCGGTCACGCCCGGAATTTTGTAATCAAAACTGGCCCGGATCGTACGGCCCGTCTGACCCACGGGTTTGTTGCCGATGATGCCTTTCTCGACCGGTTCGCCCGTCACGCGCGGCCGCATGAATACGCCGCCGAAGACAACGGTAAATCCTTCAAACGCTTCGCCGGTCAGCGACACTTCCAGGCCACGGTGCCGCACTTCGCCAAGTTCCCGGAAGAACCGCGTATTATCGAACGCAAAGTAGGGTTTGCGCACATCGAACAGGCCGGTCACCAGCTTTACGTCACCAGGCAATGTAAAGCGTGCACCCGCATCTACCTGGCGCGTCAGGATCGCCGGCAGCACGGCGAAGCGATTGGTCGCTTCGGCCGGCGCGCTGCCGCTTTCTTCCAGGCCCTTGGTGTAACCGCCATAAACTGCGATATCTTTTGTGGCGTACCACGCCGCAGATGCGTTCCATAACCAGGGTTTGTCCTGGCGCACCGGGCGCACAAACACCGGCACCTGTTGCTCGTTGGTTTTGCGGTAGTCGGTGCGTTGCAGACCGGCGTTCAGTTCGCCTACACCAGACCAGATTCCCTGATACGCCACACCAGCGGTTTTTTGCGTCACGGAATCCAAATCGTGCGGACCGAATTTGAAATTCGGTGGCGTTTCCTCATCCTCGACCGCGATTGTTCCCGGCCCCAGGGAAACAACATCGGCCCCCCCAGAGCGCGTGTTTACATCGCGCCCGCGCAAGGCCACATGGAAGATGTGCTTGCGCGCATTCTCATAAAAACTGTACGAGGCACGCACTTCGCCCGAGGTTGAGGCAAAGCGCTCGTCTTGTGTTGCGATAATCAGGCGGTTGCCGACACCCTGCGGCGTCACGCCCACAAGCAACTCTGTGAATCCACGGTCACGGATCAGGCGCGACTGAAACAGCCCCGACTGGAACTGCCAGTTCCCAACCGTGGTTTTGGCGACGATGCCGTGATTTTGCGAGTAGCCCTTGTTGTCGGCCCATTCTTGCGAAAAGAACGAACGGCGCTTGTGCCGCGGTGGCAGGTAATTGCCGCCGCTGACGATGAACGGGGCAGACTCTTCGTTCCAGTAAAAGAACCGCCCCACGAATGGAATGATCTCGACATCATCGCTGGGCCGCCACCGCAGCGTCGTACCCACGGCGGCATAGTCGCCATCCGCACCATCAAAGAACTCGTCGTGGCGGCGCGCGACACCGGCCACAAGCCCCAGTTTTTCCCCGATCAACGGCCATTTGGTGTCGATCTCAACATACGGTCCATTGAAATTGCCGGTGCCCGCGACTGCGCTGACAACGCGTTTGCCGTCGGCCTTGCGCAACGTGTAGTCGGCGATCCCCGTGGGGGCCGGAAATAAAAAACCCAGTGTCGTAAGGCCCACACGCACGCGCGTATTGTCGACGATGCGGTTCGACAAATCATCCTGCTGGTCGAAATACAAGCCCTCGATACGCACGTTGCCCGCATCGTTAGGCGAAAATCCGCGCGCTTCATACGGATTGTAAAGGCCAACACTTTCATTGCCGATGGAACTGCCAAAGGCATCTTCGGCAGAGGTTGTCGCGTTGTCGTCGGCACGTTGCGCCAACGCTTCAACGGGCGAAAACAGAACAGCGACAACAACAATGCGTGCGCGCAACGCGCGCAGCGGAAAAGATATGTGGATCAAGCGCACCTCAAACCAACCCGATGCTAGGCTGGCTTCCCCAGAAGATGTAAAATTGACGCATGACAAAATTACATAAGCGTGCGCTAAACAAACGTTTCAACTTGTTCATGCGTAATGGGACAATCGCGCGCTGACAGCGAAACATGATGCAGTAACCGGGGCTTCGGCCCGTATATTTCCGCCGGACATTTATGACCAATATTTTGTTGTATATCGCAACCGTGCTGAGCTGGGGCTTCAGCTGGTACGCAATTCAAATGCAAGTTGGCGTAGCGCCGCTGGAAGTTTCGGTCGCGTACCGCTTTGGCCTTGCAGCTTTCGTGCAGTTTGTGTGGTGCGTTGCAACAGGCGTATCGCTACGACTAACGCTGAAACAGCACATCACCTGCGCTCTGTTAGGTGTGATGATCTTTGGCGCTAATCTTGTCCTAGTATATTACGCGACGGCCGAGCTGCCGAGCGGACTGGTATCGGTGGTGTTTTCGCTGATTACCGTGGTCAACATCGTTAATGGACGAATCTTCTTAGGCCGCAGCAGCCCCGCCATCGTGTGGGTGGCTGCCGGTCTTGGCATCGTCGGCATCGCCATGATCTTCAGTCCCGATGTGAGCAGCCTTGATGCAGGCTCGCGGGCACTTGTGGGGGCTGGCTTCGCTTTTGCGGGCGCCTACATCGCATCGCTGGGCAACATCTTCGCGCTGAAGGTTCAAGACACAGGCTTAAGCGTTCTGCAAAGCAACGCTTATGGGATGGCCTACGGGTCTTTGATTATTGCAGCCTTCGCGGCCCTTAAAGGCGCGCCGTTTACATTCACCCCCACGACCGCCTACCTCGCAGGTTTGGCGTACTTGGTGTTCGGCGCCTCTATTGCCGGGTTCGGGTTTTACCTGACCCTGATCCGACGGATCGGGCCGGAACGGGCTGGCTATACGGCGGTCATGTTTCCAGCTGTGGCGCTGTTGGTTTCGGCCTGGCTTGAGGACCTGAAAATAACCCCGATCATGATGGCGGGGGCCGCGCTTATTCTGCTGGGAAATGTGCTGGTTCTGGCACCCAAAGGGACCTTGAGGCGCTGGCTGACGCGCGCCGCGTAATTGGGTGCCAGAATACCCCAGAATAAACGTCTAACCCATTGACGGAACGGCCTCTTGAGCACATGTGTGGGGTTAAAAGGGATCGGGCCTTAAGGCCCGCCCGGCGAAAGGGCCGACGAAAGGCCCGACGAAAGGACAGTCTGAGAGCAAATGGCGCGCAATCCTTATGACGTCTTGGGTGTGAAAAAGGCGGCGACGGATACGGAAATCCAGAAGGCATTCCGTAACCTCGCCAAAAAGCACCACCCGGACATGAACCCCGGCGACAAAAAAGCCGAGGAGAAATTCAAGGAGATCAACGCCGCCTACGACATCGTGGGTGACGATAAAAAGCGCGCGCGCTTTGACCGCGGTGAAATCGACGCCAGCGGCCAGGAACTGCGCGGCAACCCCTTTGGTCAAGGTGGGCCCTTTGGTCAAGGTGGATTTCGCGGCGGGCCCGGCGGCGGGGCTGGTCCTGGCGGACAACAGGGTGGCTTCGCCTTCGAAGACATGGGCGACATCTTTGACAATATTTTTGGCGGTCAAGCGCGACGCGGCCCTGGCGGTGGGCGCGGCGGTTTTGGCGGGGGGCCCGCTAAAGGCCAGGATGAGATCTTTCAGCTTGAGGTCGGTTTTCTGGATGCGGTGAATGGCGGCAAGCGGCGCATTACGTTACCCAGCGGCAAAGCCCTCGACGTCAATATCCCCGCTGGCATCAACGATGGCCAATCCATCCGCCTGCGCGGCCAAGGTGCGCCGGGTGCAAATGGCGGCGCCGCAGGCGACGTACTGATTGAAGTGAAAGTCGCCGAGCATGCGCAGTTCAAACGCCAGGGCCGCGACATTTACGTCGATCTGCCCATCTCACTCGGTGAAGCGGTACTCGGCGGCAAGGTGGAAGTGCCAACGATTAATGGATCGGTGACGCTGACCATCCCCAAAGGCTCCAACACCGGGGGCACACTTCGGTTACGCGGTAAGGGCGTGCCAGCCAGCAAGACCGAAGCCGCCGGCGACCAGTACGTCAGCCTGAAGGTGGTGCTGCCCAAAGACCAGGACAGTGAGTTAGAGAACTTCGTGCAAACCTGGAGCGCAAAGCGCCCCTATAACCCCCGGTCATAAGCCCGGGTTCAATCTGCCCACATCGGCGCGCTCACAAGCCGGGCCGTTGATATCAATAGATTATCCGCCCCCGCAGAACCTGGGGGCCAGGGCTGATTTCGTGCACGCACGAATTGAACAAGCACCTGATTCCATATACTTTTTAAGCTGCAGCAGGCGTGACCCGCAACTTACGGCGGATCACAGCCGTTCGTCTCGATGGCGGTAGCGTGTCTTGGGACACCCCTTGAAAGCCCGCCGAACCTGATGTGGGCAGGAGCCCGTTGCCGCGTGAAATCCATTCTGACGTTCCTTCGCCGCGGGCTGTCTGGTTTCGGACGCGAAGCGAAACGCGATGATGGGGCGCTGGCGCTGATCATTGCAATTGCGCTAATCGCCGCAGCTGCGGCCCTGCTGGCCACAACGGTGCGTCAGAACAAAGAAGCTGAAGTGCGGCGCAAGGCCGGCGGCGCTGAAACCGTGAAGCTGCTGAAGAACAGCATCATCGGCTATTACCTCAGCGGCACCAGCGGCACGGCGGCAAACCGGCTGCCCTGCCCGGATACAGACCTGCCCCCCGACGGTTCAGGCGAAGACGACGAAACACTCAACAGCGGGACCTACACCTGCAACAGCAACACCGGCGTCATTCCCTGGCGTGATTTGAAGATAAACAAAGAAGACGCCATCGACGCCTATGGCAACTACTACACCTACGTCGTTACCGGAAACGCCACGTCACGCTCGGTATGCACATCGGTCAGCAATTCCTACAACTCCAGCCAGAGCGAATTCGCGGGCACTGTAGAAAGCGTTTCCGACACGTCGGTTCAACCGTCCGGCGACTCATTCTACTACGCGATCATTAGCCACGGCCCCAACGGCCTTGGCGCGATCTCGGGCAGCGGCAGTGCGCGCACCGCACCCAACAGCGCCAGCGAAATTCAAAACTGCCCGTCCAGCAACTCGAACTGCACGGATTCAACACCGCTGACAATCGTCTCGGGACCTAAAGATACCTCGAGCACCAGCAGCTACTTTGACGATGATGTGTATCTGGGCTCGCGCAAGCAGCTGACCGAGCTTTGCGAAGCAAAAACGCCGGCAGGCAAGGTGAATGCCCAAGTCAACGAACCATTCGATGGAACAGCAGTCGGCAGCATGCCGTCTTCGCTCGCATCAGCGGGAACCGGATCCGGGACCGTAGCAGTTGCGGCCGGCTCGGGCACGAACCGGGTCCTTCAATTTATCGGCGTTACCGGCAACAGCAATGCGGCCGTCGCCCGCACGACCAGTCAGTTTAATCCAGCCGAGCGGCCCCAATACATTTCATTCGAGTGGTCACCGACCGCATTGGACAGCAATCGCGCAGGTATTTCGCTTGGGTTGCGCGGAACATCGACCGACCGGAATTCAAACCAAAACTCGGAAGGCATTTTTGACGGTGCAACAGACGACGGGATTACAATCCGTTATTTCGAAGACACCAATAACAACGCTAACGGCAGCATCGCCAATACGATCTATATTTGCGACGACAGCACAGCAAACTGCAATAGCGGCAGCAACATTGCCAGCAGCAGCACGACTTTTACCATCGATTTAAACGCCACCTACTTCGTTGAAGCCTATGACGACGGCACGCAAATCTGGGCACGCATCACCCGCACAGCCCCTACGGCCGGCACGCCTGTGACCGTGCAATTGACGGCCCTGCCGAGCTTAACGCGCCGCGACCTCGCACCCGACAACTACATCTTTTTCATCAATCGCAGAGGCTCCACTTCTCAGCTCGATAACCTGTTGATTGCGCGCGGCTCAACAGCCATGGAGTTTGACGGAACCGACGACATTGTTGAAACCACAGGCAGCACGGCCGCACACGGCACCGCCACCGGCAACCTGACGCTGGAAGCCTGGGTGCGGCCCGACACGCTGCCAACGGGCAGCAACCGCGCGACCTTGATCTCAAAATACACCGATGGCGCTACAGCCAGCTCCGCCCAGGCGTACCGGCTTTACATGACGTCATCAGGACTTGGTTTGGAATTGGTCGGTGATGATTCTGCTGCGGGCGTGACGTATACGTCCGAAACATTTTCGTTCGGCAAAATCCTCACCACATCGACCTGGACCCATGTGGCGGTGACTTACGACGGAACATCATCAACGCGCCGCGCATCGCTTTACATCGACGGTGAATTGGAAGCGACTGCTGTTTCCACCGCCTTCGGGACAAATGCAATCAACACCGGCACGGCGGCATTCTCAGTTGGGGCCGAGCGCAATGGCTCGAATACCATCGTAAACGAATTCGACGGGCAGATGACTGATGTACGCGTGTGGAATACCACGCGCACAGCTTTGCAAATTTTCCTGAACTATAATCGCCGCATTCCGGTCAACGCGGCGTACGTCGATACGGCAGGCTTGCTGGTCAATTGGACCTTGGACCGCGATACAACTGCAACAACCTTGCCAACCTTCAGCACCAATGCGACAGCGGCCCGCACAGCTGCGAGTACAGCGACGGCCCTGAACGGCACCTTCTCGCCTACGTCCTCGACACCCTATGTTGGGATTTACCAGCGCTACATCCCCGCCCTCTCGACGTCGTTCTGCACAACGGGAACCGGCGGCACCGTGGTCGGCGCCTTTACGTGCGAATTCCGCACCACAGCGCAAAGCACATCAGTCACACTCCCCAACAACTTACCCGCAGTACACATTAAGGCCTGGGGCGCTGGCGGCGGCGGCTATTACCAGGGCACAGGTACATATGCGACGTCTCGCTACGGCGGCGGCGGGGGCTATTCGGCGGGTAAGCTGCGCCTCTTGTCCAGCGGCAATGCTGTAGCGGGCTTAACCATGAGCGTCGATGTGGGCGGCGGCGGAACAGCCAGCGCGTCCGTCAACAACGGCTCGGGCGGCGGTGGCGCATCGGGCATTTGGTACGACACCACAACCGATGTGGCTGGCATTATTGCCGGCGGCGGCGGTGGATCGTCGTACGGCGACGATCACCCTGGTGGCGGCCTGAACTGCAACACGACCGGGGACTGCGGCCCTGGTGCTCCTGGCGGTGGGCCCGCAGCCTTTAGTTCAGGCCTCGGCCATGCGCCCGACGTAACAAACGAGTGCGGTGGCCGTAGCTTCGATGAAGGCTTTACCGGGACTCCTGACGGGACAAACGCCCGCTGTGACGGCGGCGGGGATGATCCGTCGGGAAAGAACGGCGGCGGCGGCGCAATCGGCAATGGCGGCTCCTCGTTAGCCGGCAACGGTGGATCGGGTTATGCTGGCGCCGTCGGAACAATCGGGGGCGGCGGCGGCGGTGGCGGCGTATCGAACAGCGCTATGACGGCCGGGGGCGCGGAAGCTGGCGGCTACGATAACGTGAGCGCAGACACCGGCGGCAGTGACGGAGCACTTGGCTCTGGCTTTGGCGGTGGCGGCGGCAAAGGCTTTGCCGATACGAGCGCATTATCACCTTATGGGGTTGATGCTTCGTCGTACACGCCGGGCGGCAATACGGACCCAGGTTATGCTGGTACAGGTTATTGCGCCGCGTCGGATACCCCATGCACCCTAACACCTGGTCAGGGCGGGAATTCATCAAGCAGCAGCAGCGGTAAACCGGGCGCTGTGATTATCAAATGGTAGCCACAGCGTTTTAAAGCCGCGCGAGTTCCCGGCTGAGGTTAGCGCGGGCGCGGTCATCAAACCGCGCCCTGAATGATGGCGTGCGGTAAATGTGCGGCCGCGCCAACTCGGCTTTTACAAAGGCTGCGCGGCCACGCTTGTACATAAAATCGGGATAGATGCTATATTCTTTGCGGACTGCCCCCGCGTAGGCGTCGTAAGCCGCATCGTCAGCCGCAAGAATTTCGCGGTCCGCATCCCAGAACCAATCAACTGCCGGCGTACCTTCGCCGAGATTGATCATTGTCGCCGCCTCTGCAACATCGTTCGCCGACGCCGTGAAATGACCGTTCTCTCGGGCGGCTTCAAGGGCCTTGGCGCTGCGCGCCTCGTTATCTTTGGCGGACGCGTTATAAACGATATCGTGGTAGATGATGGCGAGAACCACCGGCGTAAGCATCATGCCATCGCGCCGCGCCGACGCCAACAGCGCTTCGACATGCACCCAGGTATGATAGTAACGCCCCTTGCTCGCGTAGGATTCACGAACGCGCGCAAGTTCATTCGCTGCAATAATGTCGTGCGGTTCAATCGCCATCGCGCCCAAATATCAAACCGGACGCCAGCCGCTTTTCACCAAGGGCAGCGTGCGCACCCGTTCACCCGCGGCGGCGAAGATTGCATTCGCAAGGGCGGGCGCTACCGGCGGCAGGCCCGGCTCACCCGCACCGCCCATCTTGGCGCCCGAGTTGATGATCGCCACCTCAACGTTCGGCGCTTGCCCAATGCGCACCATGTCGTAACCGTCAAAATTTGACTGCTGCACGCCGCCCTTGTCGATGGTGATCTGACCGAAGAACGCCGCAGAAAGCCCATAGGTAATGCAGCTTTCCATCTGGTGAATAACGCCGTCCGGAAACACCGCGAGGCCGCAATCAATCGCGCACCACACGTTCTGCAGTTTCACGTCCTTGCCCTTCACCGACACTTCGGCCACCTCGGCCACAATCGAGCCAAAGCTTTCCACCATCGCCACGCCTAAGCCGTGGCCCTGGGGCAGTTTGCGCGCACCCCAGCCCGACATGTCGCGCACTTTTTCAAGCAGCGCGATGTAACGCGGGTTGGTGGCGTTCTCGATACGGAATTGCAGCGGGTCTTTACCGGCCAGATGCGCCAGTTCGTCGATCATAGACTCGCCAAAGAAACCATTGTGGCTGAACTGCACGCTGCGCCACGCCCCCACCGGCACCGCCAGGGGTGTATCAGCGTAGGTAAAGGCCATATTGGGCACGTTATACGCATCGCCCTTCATCCAGCCCGACGCCAGGCCTGGGATTTCGGGGATACGCTGCGGCAGGTTGGCGCGAATGGTCGAACCCACAACCGAATGCTCGGCCATGGCGACTTTCATCGCAACGGGCTTGCCCGCTTTATCCACTCCGCCCTTGAAGGTGACTTTCGCACGTGGGCGGTACAGCGAGTGGCGCGTGTCTTCCTCGCGCGACCACACCAGTTTCACCGGCTTGCCGACCGCCTTTGATACAAGTGCGGCTTCAACGATGTAGTCCGCCTGCAAGCGACGGCCGAACCCGCCGCCAAGTTGCGCGGTATACACCATCACCTTTGCCGGTTCGATTTTCAGCGCCGCAGCGACCAGATTCTGAGCACGCGTCTGCGCCTGGATCGACGCCCAAACGTCCACTTTGTCCGCCTGAACCCATACGGTTGCGTTCATGGGTTCCATGGGTGAATGCGACAGATACGGCACTTCGTAAGACGCAGTTACGGTTTTGGCAGCGCCGGCAAGCGCCGCATCCACATCACCTGCCTTTGGGCCTTCGGCGGTGTTTTTCAAACCATTGTCGAGCGCTTTGGAAATGGTGGCCTCATTGGCCGATGCATGTTCGCCCAAATCCCATTCAGGACGTAGCGATTCCAGGCCACGCTGGGCCGTCCAATAATTATTGGCCAGCACGACGACTGCGTTTTCCAGTTTTACGACATGGCTGACGCCTTTGATGGCCATTGCCGGCGCTTCATCCACCGCCGCCAGCTTACCGCCAAAGGTGGGGCAATGGCGTACCGAACCGATCAGCATGCCGGGCACTTGCGTATCGATGCCATACACCGCCGTGCCATCCGTTTTCGAGGGCGCATCCAGGCGTTTGTTCGGTTTCCCGATCAGTTTCCAGGCTTTAGGATCTTTCAAAAAAATATCGGCCGGCACTGCCAGCTTGGCGGCAGCCGGGGCCAGTTCGCCGTAACTTGCTTTACGCTTCGAGGCATTGTGATACACGACCCCATTCTCAGCACGTGTGTCGGCCGGATTTACTTTCCATTTGGCAGCGGCGGCCTGACGCAGCATTTCGCGCGCCGCAGCACCGGCTTTGCGCAGCGGTTCAAACGTACTGGTGATCGAACTTGATCCACCGGTGATCATGCTGCCGTACTGCGGCAAGCTGGGTGCCGTTTCAACTTTGATTGCGGACCAATCGGCTTCCAGTTCTTCAGCCACCAGCATCGCAATGCCGGTCAAGTTGCCCTGCCCCATCTCGGTTTTTCCGGTGAGTACAGTAATGGTGTTGTCGGGATCAATGCGGACAAACGCATTAATGTCAGTGGCCTTGGGCACGGCCGCCATCAGTTTGTCTTCGGCCGTAAGACTGGGAAGTGCGAAGCCCAGCAGCAAGCCACCACTGGCAGCGGCCGTGGTGGTCATGAGCGTGCGGCGTGAGACATTCGCATCCGGAATATCTGTATTCATGTCTTTGGGCATCGGCGCACCTCCCTCACCACTAAGGCCAGCATCCTAGGGGCAGCGGTTGTGCGCTTCAACCAAGGCCGCGCGTTGCGCAGCTTGGCGCAACACCATTCAGGGCGCCAAAACACTATTTACATCAAAGGCTTGAGACATCTCCGCAATGGCCGCCACTTTGTCGGTCAAGGGCTTCCAATGATCGTGATCAGCAATCGCCGCCCAGATCGTTTCAATTTCATCAATCAGCAGCGTGCAAGGGCGAACGCCCGCAAAATAGCGATGCGATAAGCGCTCTGGGTTTGCAGTCGTGTACTGCGCCAACAGTGTTTTGACGGCGGCGAATTCCGGCGATGCATAATGCGCGGCTACAGGGCTGCTGGCAGCGCGCGCTTGACTTCGCAGGCCGCCATACCAGTCAAAGAACACCTGCTCGAACGGCATTTTAGTGGCGTGAAGAAATGCATAGAGCGCCGAGACAAGATCCAGATCCTGTTCGTGCCCCAAGGGCACGAGATCGAGCCTTCTGCAGATTGCATTCGCCAAAGCAGGTTCAAAGGTTTGCGGGAACATATCAAGAGCGTCAATCAACGCATCACGCTCTGCAACGCCCATCAGGCACTCGGCAAATCGTGTTAGATTCCACATCAACGTGTCGGGCTGGCGACCGTACGCATAAAGTCCGGTGTGGTCGAAGTATGCCGCGGTGAATTGCGGATCATAGTGCGGCAGAAAGCGATACGGGCCGTAATCGAAACTCTCACCTGTGATGTTGATGTTATCGGTATTCAGCACACCGTGCACGAACCCCGCCGCCATCCACGCCGCTCCGGTTTCAGCAACACGGCGGCATGTTTCGGTCAGAACCGCCAACGCACGTTCTGCGGGCGACGCATCTTTGACGGCTGCACCAACGTCGGCAAAGTAGTGCAGCAGGATATGATCGATCAGGCGATTGATCTTGGCTGTGTCCCCTTCAAAGGCCAGGCGTTGAAACGTGCCGATACGAATGTTGGAGTGGCTTAAGCGCACCAGCACCGAAGAGCGCGTGGGCGACGGCTCATCGTTGCGCACCAGATTCTCGCCAGTTTCGATCAGGCTGAAGGTTTTAGATGTGTTGACGCCCAAGGCTTCTAACATGCTGGTCGCCAGCAGTTCACGCACGCCGCCTTTCAGCGTTAAGCGCCCATCGCCCTGGCGCGAGTACGGCGTCTGCCCGCTGCCTTTGGTCCCAAGATCTAAAAGTCGCCCATCAACTGCATCGCGCATCTGCGCAAACAGGAACCCGCGCCCATCGCCAAGATCGGGGTTATAGGCGCGGAACTGATGGCCGTGATACCGCAAGGCCAGCGGCTGTGACAGATTCTGCGGCAAGGCCGCGAACCGCCCGAAGTGCGTGACCCATTCATCATCGGTCAATGTTTCAAGGCCGATACGCTGGGCCCATGCATCATTGCGGTAGCGTAAAATACGCTGCGGGAAATGCGCCGGCAGCACGGCATCAAAATACCCCTCGCCCAAGGCCGCATGAACCGGCGCGGATTGATATGCGGCACTAACGGGCATTGGGGGCGACCATGGGTTCAGAAGCGTCAAAGCCCTGGTGCGGGTTCATGCCCAAGACGTCAAACAAGCCACAAAATGCCACGCTTAAGTTTAATCTAAAATCCATACGAGCCACTTGCGTTAAATGCGGACCAGCCTAAGTTCATTGATCAAAATATTCACATTGCCGCACACACAACACCTGCCGCGACCCGGAGACACTCTATGAAATACCTTCACACCATGGTCCGCGTCACCAACCTTGATGCCTCGCTGGACTTTTACTGCAACAAACTGGGCCTGAAGGAACTGCGGCGCACCGAACATGAAAAGGGCCGTTTTACGCTGGTGTTTCTGGGCGCCGAAGGCAACCCCGACTCACAGGTGGAACTAACCTACAACTGGGATCCGGAAGTCTATACCGGCGGGCGCAACTTCGGACATTTGGCTTATGAAGTCGATGATATCTACGCTACATGCGACAAGCTGATGAAGGCTGGGGTGATCATCAACCGCCCGCCGCGCGAGGGGCGCATGGCGTTTATCCGCTCACCGGATCAGATTTCCATCGAACTCCTGCAAAAAGGCGGCGCCAAACCGCCGCAGGAACCGTGGCTGTCCATGCCAAACACGGGCGTGTGGTAGCGACGCTAATATGCCCATCAAACTGCCCGCCGAAGCCACCTCATTGTTTCTATACGCCTTCTCAATGCTGGGCGTGGCCGTGTTCGCGGCCAGCGGCGCGTTGGCTGCTGCGCGCAAAAACCTGGACCTGATCGGCGTCATCGTGCTGGCCATGGTGACGGCAACCGGCGGCGGAACAGTACGCGACGTGCTGATCGGTCGCACAGTGTTCTGGATTGCGGATTCAAACCACATCTGGATGTGCCTGGCCGCAACGGCGGTGACCATCGGCTGGGTCCGCTTTTTCGCTCCGCCTTACCGTGCGCTGCTGTATGCCGATGCCATTGGGCTGGCGTTCTTCACCATTATTGGCGCGCAGATCACCGAGCAGATGAACCACACCGCCACGACCATTGTTCTGATGGGGGCCATTACAGGTACGGCGGGCGGGCTGATTCGGGACGTGTTAAGCGTCGAAGTGCCACTGATCTTCCGCAAAACCGAGCTTTACGTCACCACGTGCATCGTCGGTGTGACAGCCTACCTGGGGCTGCGTGCGTTGGGCTGGTCGGAAGCATTGGCCGGCTCGGCAGGCGCGGCGGTCATTTTGGCGATGCGTGTGGCCTCGATCCAATGGCGGTGGACCTTGCCCGTCATCAGCATTGGCAAGGATCACAAATCAGATCAGTGAAGGGCGATGACGCTACTGGGCAGTTTTTTGACACGGGCCAGCAGGTATTCAAGATCGTCATCATCAAACTCGACCCCAAAGCTTTCGTATTGGGTCAGGATGCGCTCGACAATGCGGCGCGAGTAGCGCTCTGCATCCAAGTCGCCGCCATCAAACTCGGTCTGTGCTGCCACAATCAAAGCAATACGGATGGCCGGGTATAGCGTCTGCGGCAAGCCAGTTTTGCCCCACGCCACTTTCAAGCCGTTACCACCCGGATCGTGGATCAGCAGCCGCACGTTGGCGACAGGCAACCCTGTCAGCTCCGCCATGGCATGCTCGAAAAAGCGCACGTTGCCCATGCACAGCGCCCGCAGCACCAAGGAGCCCGATAAGCGCTCGTTGGCCTTCAACTGGCGCACCAGGGAATCAAGGCTTTCATCGGTGACACCCATAGCCAAGCCGGCCGTGGCGCGCTCGCGGGTTTGCAGCACCAGATCCATCGCCATATCTGCCGAAATCCGATGCTTTACCAGCAAATGCGTACGCAGATGCTCAGCCACTTGCGTGACGATGCGTTCAGCGACGGTCACCGGCAGCACGGCGCGGTGCACCAGCGGATCCTGCACCAGTTCACTATCGCCAAACCGGTCAACCACCTTGTGGAAGGTTTCTTCGGAAATCTCGGCCCCGGCATTGCCCACCAGTTTAGCCACAACCTGCTCCGAGCCTTTTTCGGTCAGCGCATCGGCAACATCTGCGGGCACCGATTTGCGTCCGGCGATGGCTTCCATTTTTGACTGGCTTTGCTGGCTGGAAATGATCGCCACCAAATCATCCGACGTTAGAACATCCGAGAACGCCAAGATCGGCAGCGAGACAGGATCAATGTCTTGCGCCAAAGCGACGGCCACATCGCGGGGAACATTCGGGTTGTGCTTCAGGTTCGCCGACAGCGCCTCGCGCACGCGTACCTCGGCGTCTTTCACCATGAGCCGGAAAATATTCTCGGCTAGCGTCAGTTCCGCAGGGCTGAAGCGCCCGGACGAAAACTCCTGCGCCAGCTTAACCACCGTGCTGACGCGCGCCTGGGGCGACGGGTCCGTCGCGAGCCGGCTCACATCATCCATGGTTAATTTTGCCACGCGTTATCCCTTAACCAACTTGCCTCAAACCGGCTTTTGCTTATCAGGACGAATGGCCCTCAGAATTTGAGGGCGGATCGCGGCATTAACGCGGCGTTGCGCACCTGAATTGAAATTGCAGGGCGCTTTGCTCTATCGTCCGTTGCACGGACCGTATCTTACACAAGCCGCCTAAGGATTCAATTCTTAGGAGAGAGCCCCGCTCCGGTTGCCACAGTTTGGAGCAGGGGATCGGGTATTTGGCGCACTAAAGTGACAAGTAATGATGAGCATCGATATTAAAAACCATATCCGCCAGATCCCGGATTTCCCCAAGCCCGGCATCAATTTTTTCGATATCTCCACCCTGATTGCATACCCTGGCGCCTGGCGCGCGGCGGTTGAACGCCTAGCTGATGCCATCAAGCCCTGGGCCCCGGACGTGATCGCCGGCATTGACGCGCGAGGCTTCATCGTGGCCTCGCCGGTGGCCGTACACTTGGGCGCAGGCATGCTGATGGTCCGCAAAAAAGGCAAGCTCCCGGGCCAGGTTAGCCGCGCGGCCTATGGCCTGGAATACGGAACGGACGAAGTGGAAATTCAAGCCGACGCTATTAAACCCGGGCAGCGTGTTGCGATCCTGGACGACCTTTTGGCCACCGGCGGCACAACCATGGCTGCAGCCAAACTGGTCCGGCAGCATGGCGGTGTTGTTGTCGGGGCGGCCTGCCTGATCGAACTGGCTTTTCTGAATGGCCGTGCCAAGCTGGACATGCCGTTCGCGACGCTGGTCAGCTACGACACGGAATAAGCCTAGCGGTCATTCCATTTCGCGACGACTGATGTTGCGACAGCATTGCCCACCACGTTGGTGGCGCTGCGGCCCATATCCAGGAACTGGTCAACCGCAAGGACCAGCAATAAGCCTTCTTCGGGAATACCGAAGAACGTGAGCGTGGCCGCGATCACAACCAGTGACGCGCGCGGCACACCTGCCATGCCCTTGCTGGTCAGCATCAGCAGCATCAGCATGGTAAGCTGCTGCGAAATGGTCAGGTCGATACCGTACGCCTGCGCAATGAAGATCGTCGCGAAGGTGCAGTACATCATCGAGCCGTCAAGATTGAACGAATACCCCAGCGGCAGCACAAAGCTGGCGATGCGCTTCGGCACACCGAAATGCTCCAGCCGCTCCAGCGTCTTTGGGTACGCCGCTTCGGAACTGGCGGTCGAGAAGGCAAGCAACGTGGGCTCGCGGATCAAAGCAACAAGCTCGGTGATCCGTTTGCCGATAACCGCAAAGCCCGCCAGCACCAAAAGACCCCACAGCATGCCGAGCGAAAGGTAGAACCCGCCGATGAATTTCAGGTACGTGGTGATGATGCCCAAGCCTTGCGTGGTCACCGTCGCGGCAATGGCCGCAAACACGGCAATAGGGGCGAACTTCATTACATAACCCGTGATCAGCAACATCATGGAGACGATCTGCTCCAGAATCTCGGTGATCTTTTTTGCGCCCTCGCCCAGGGTCGACAACGCCACCCCCACAAACATCGAGAACACGACGATTTGCAGAATTTCATTGGTCGCCATGGCCTCGAAGAAAGACTTGGGGAAAACGTGTGTAATGAAATCCTTCAAGGTCAGGGAACTGGCTTTGATGGCCACGCTCGCACCACTTTGGGGCAGCGGCAGATCAAGCCCGACACCCGGCTGAAGCCAGCCCACCATCAGCAGGCCCAGCAGCAGCGAGACAATAGACGCCGACAGAAACCAGCCAATCGTCAGGAACCCAATGCGGCTTAAGGAAGCCGTATCGCCCACATGCACGATGCCAACCACCAGCGTTGAAAACACCAGCGGTGCGATGATCATTTTAATCAGGCGCAGGAAGATATCGGTGAGGATCGAGAAATAGCCGGCGATGGTCTTGGCGGTCTCGGGGCTGGCGTTTTCGTTACAAATGTAACCAACCACCAACCCAACAATCATGCCGATCAGAATATAAAGCGTGAACCGCCGCGACATTCCCTACTCCCCCGAGCCGGATCGGCAACCCGACCCTAAACCCCGGAGAGTAATGCAGATGCGCCGCGCTTCAAGGACTGTTTAGAACCCTTATATGCGCTTTAGTTATATGCCGGTTAACCGGCCTTACTCGGCGGCAACTTGGTCTTCGTCGGTCAGTTCGCCGCTGTCTGGCGGTTCGGACGTATCAATCGAGTAGCCGGCGGCCCGGACGGTACGAATGATATCGGCACCGCCGTTTTCATTCAGCGCTTTGCGCAGGCGGCGAATATGCACGTCGACCGTTCTGGGCTCGACGTAAATATCCGGGCCCCAGACGCTGTTCAGCAGTTCTTCGCGGCTGAAAACGGTGCCCGGACGCTCCATGAAGAATTGCAGCAAGCGGAATTCAGTGGGGCCCAAGTGAATGTTTTTGCCGGCGCGGCTGACCCGGTGCGAGTCCAGATCCATCACGATGTCCGAGAAGTTCAAGACACCTTTGGTTTGTGACGGCTTGGCGCGGCGCAACAGCGCACGCACGCGGGCCATCAACTCAGGCATCGAGAACGGCTTGGTCATGTAGTCGTCGGCACCGACATTTAAGCCCCGTACTTTGTCGGTCTCTTCATTGCGGGCGGTCAGCATAATGATCGGCACGTTGCGCGTTTCAGACTTACGGCGAAGCTGGCGGCACACTTCGATGCCCGACATGCGCGGCAGCATCCAATCCAGCAAAACCGCATCCGGCGGCGTTTCATCGGCAATCGTCAGCGCTTCTTCGCCATCACCGGCTTCAGTGACGCGAAAACCTTCTTTTTCGAGGTTGTAGCGCAGCATGGTGACAAGCGAGGCTTCGTCTTCGACGATCATGACTGTGGGTTTCATCATCGGCTTACTCCGAGTTCATATTAGGTCGTTGGAGAATTGGGGAAAGGCATTTCAAACGACGTCGGCGTTCCCTGTTTTGGCCGACGCTCAACCAAGGCCTTACCTGCCACCAGGAATTGAATCGTTTCGGCGATGTTGGTGGCATGGTCGCCGATGCGTTCCAGGCTTTTGATGCAGAACATTAAATGTGTGCATGTCGGAACATGGTCGGGGTCGGACAACATGTCCGACAGCAGCTCTTGGAATACGCTGGTGTGCAGCGCGTCGATGTCGGCATCGCCGCGCCAGACAGCTTCTGCTTTGGCCAGATCGCGTTCCGAGTAGGCATCAAAAACATTCTGCACGTACATGCGGACCAGGC
>JAEUKL010000064.1 GCA_016793005.1 Rhodospirillaceae bacterium
GCGGATCAAACCGTGAAGCTGGCGGATTTCGGCTTGAACGTCGCACTGCCGGTATTGGCAGGGGCTGCGGCCATGCAGGCCGAGGACCATGCGTTCATTGCGCCTGAAATTCAGGCCCTGTTGCGCACCGACATGCCGGACATGACCGAAGCCGACGGCCAAGCTGATCAGTACAGCCTCGCTGCATTGGCTTACTTTATGGCCACTGGGGCGGCCCCGGTGACAGGACGCAAGTCCTTAAGCGCCATGCGTCCGGACTTGCCGGCCTATTTTGCATCTGCCGTTGAACGTGCGTTGGCGTTGGCGCCCGAAGCGCGCTTTGCATCATCGCAAGATTTTCTGCGCGCCGCCGCAACACCGGCCAAACGTTTGAAAAACATTCCGGCGCGGATTGTCGCCGCGACGGCCATCTTGGGCTTCATCACCGCCGTAACGATAGGCCTGGAATCAGCGAATAAAACGATTTTGGGCCCGGTTGCGGAATGGTTGCCGGGCGGTACGGCGCGCGCGCAGGCGCGCGTTCAAGCGCAAGGGTTGCAGGCGCAGGTGATCGAATTGCGCACAACCCTGCTGAACGCCCAGAAAGCACTGCAACGTCGTTTGATGGATGCGCGCATGACGCTCAGCACGGTCGAGCAGTTGGGGCGGGCCGGTGAAACAGATGTGCCGGCCCCCAGCTTTGATGATGCCCGGCGTAATGCCGAGATGATGCGCACGCTGTCGGACATGGTCACGCCGCGCGTCTTTAATGGCGCGGACGTGCTGAATGCCTACAACTTGATGAGCTTAAGCGAGGAGCACATCTCTAACGGCCGGTACGACGAAGCCATTGCAGTGCTGGCGAACGTTGAAGCCGTGCTGTCGAGCAAACTGCGGGATCTGCGCCAGGCCGAATTGCTGGTCGAGCAGCAGTTTGGCGTTACCCTGCCGGCCTTAGCAGCGCCGTCTGATGCCGTTGCGGCTGCGGAAATAAAAGAAAAATGGCTGACCATGACTGAACAGCGCCGCCATTTCGCTGAAGACGTGGAAAGCGGCCTGGTGCTGGTACAGGGCGGGGCTTACACCATGGGCGATAGTGTCGGGAACGGCGCACGCTCCGAGCATCCGGTGCATCCGGTGCAGGTGGCGGCATTCAAGATCGGGCGGTTTGAAGTAACGCGCGGCGACTATGCGGCGTGCGTTCATGACAATGCTTGCGCGGCCGAACGTAAGGTTCCGTTTCAAACCGGCGACGATGATTTGCCCGTAACCGGCGTCAGTTGGCTTGATGCGCAAAAGTATGTGGACTGGTTGCGCCTGAAAACGGGCGAAGAGTATCGCCTGCCATCGGAAGCAGAGTGGGAGTATGCCGCGCGCGGCGGGACGACAACCGCTTTTCCGTGGGGCGATCAGGCCGGGCGCAACATGGCCAATTGTTTGGATTGCGGTAGTGCGTGGGACGGCCTGGGGCCGGCACCCGTCGGCTCGTTCAAAGCCAACAGCTACGGCATTTTCGATATGGTCGGGAATGCCTGGGAATGGACTGCTGATTGCTGGTACCGCGATTATACATCCGCCGCAGATACAGCCGCGACCCGTGACGGCGGCGATGCCTGCGAGAAGCGCGTGCTGCGCGGCGGTTCATGGGATAACGCGGCCTGGCTGGGGCGTGTGAGTTACCGCGCCTTTGCGCCCGCCAATACCCGCCACGAATTACACGGCTTCCGGATCGCTAAATCCGTCGACTGATTTCAGGGTGCTGAAATAAAAAACCCCGCTTCATGAAGCGGGGTTTTTGTTTTGGCGGTCTTAATTTCTAGTGGCTGCCTTCGGACTTCTTCTCAACCGGCATCTTCTTTTTGAAGTAGGTCCAACTGGTTTCGTTGGGGCGCGGATCGTCCGTCGGCGGCGGCATGTTGTACTCAGGATAGTTCTTGGCGATTTCATCCTTCACACGTTGCGGCAGGTCATCGTGCTTACGCAGCATGCGACCACCGGTGCTGACATAGAACTGCCCTTCGCGGCCGCTCATTTCCATCCACGGCAGCCAATCGGACATGCGCTGCCAGGCGACGGTCACGTCGGCTTGGTCTTTGCTGCCGTCCAAGAGGTCTTTTTCCTTGGCGAAGAAGTTGAACATTTCGGTGGCGTGGTAGAAACCGCCGATGTTCTTTTGGTAATCGCCCGCCAACGGGTTCGAGTAGTACAGCGGCACGGTCGATGTCATCCACACTTGACCATCGAGAATTTGGCCGGGGAATTTCATCGGCTTGCCGTCGCGGTCGAGGCCGAACGAGGGGCGGCTGTTGACCGGGTCGTTGGCCACATGCAGCACGTTCACTTTCTGGCCCGTGTACGGGTTATCCCAGGTGCGTAAGTATTCGCCGGTTTTTGAATCGCGGTACAACAGCAGTTCGCGCGAGACGAGGCGGTAGCCGTACTTGCCGTCTTTGTCTTTCACCGTGGCGCACTGACGGATGTTCATGCCGTCCACATCGAACAGCACTTTATCGGCCTGGCCCATGGTCCGGCCGTAAGCCGTGCCCTGCCAGAAGTAAGTCACCGGCTTGTTGTCTTTCAGTGAGCACTGCAGCTTGCGCATGACTTTCGCCATGCCTTCTGCGGTGTTCAGGTCCAGCTTCTCGGCATGCGCCGTCCCGGCTACGCCGCACATGGCGGCAATCGCCACGCCTAGTTTCAGGAATTTCGTCAGCATCAAATTGCCCTCCCTCTGTTCGCACAGCCAAGATGTCAACACACCTTGCCGCGGATTGATAGACACGCATCAGTGATTAAGCGTGTAAGACATCAAAGTGTTTGATCAAGCTTAATCACGACCTTGCCGCGATTGCGCCCTGACATCAGGTATGCAACTGCGTCGGGAACGGCTTCTAGCCCCACGAATGGCGTAGGGTCTATGAGAACTGTCAAGGTGTTGGCGTAGTAGGCGCTTAACAAACGCTCGGCAGCGTCGGGCCAGAATTCCTGGAAATGAGGGTTAATGAATCCTCGGATTGACGCCGACTTGAAATACAGTTTTGTCCATGGCCGCGGGGCTGTAACCGATTGCAATGGTTTTCCAACTTCAGAGGTGTAGCCGCTGATAACCAGGCGGCCCTTCACGGCAAGATTATTCAAAAAGGTATCAAATGTAATGCCGCCGACAGAGTCATAAGCAATGTCGATACCGTTTGGATATTCAGTCTTCAAAACCTGGTCCACATCTTCGGTGTGGTAATTGATGGGCCGGTCACAGCCCAGTTGGCGCAATAGCGCACACTTTTCATCGCTGCCCGCCAGGCCGATCACATGGTTGCCGGCTTGCTTGGCAACCTGAACGACGATGTGGCCTAAGCCGCCGGCGGCCGCAGACACGGCGATGGTCTCGCTGGTCTTCATTTCGCCCACGCGCTCTAAACCGATCATGCCCGACACACCCGTTGGAATGAGTGTGAGAATTTCCGGCGAGGGTTCGCGTATGCTGTAGAGACGATTTTGGGAGATGACCTGGTAATCACGGTAGCCGTTGCCGACTTTCCACGCTGCAACAGCGTCGCCTTCTTTGTATTTTGTAACGTTTCTTCCAACCGCGACAATACGGCCCACGACTTCGATGCCTAAATCAGCGGGAATGTCGATTTTGATATAATCGACAGCATTGCGCATCATGTTGTAGTCGTAGATGCCGTTCACGCCCGCGTAGATGTTCTTCACCACCACGTCATTGTCGCCCGGGTCTTGCCACGGCGTATCGACGATTTGCGTGCAGGCCCGGAAATCCTCGCCAAAGCGGGTCAGAATGAACTTGCGGTAGGTTTTCGGGAACATCGCTTTATTCGCCTGCTCAGCTTAAACGTCTTCAGTTTCGTTGCTGCCAATCTTATAGCGGTGCGTGATCAGGGCTGAGAGCATCAGGCCCACACCGGCAATAGTGAAAGTGACCGTCAGGTTGGTGAAGTGCGCAATCTGTCCCCACAGCAAACCCGAGACCCCCATGCCCGCAGAAAAACTCATCATGCTCATGCTGATGCCGCGTCCGCGCACCCAGGCGGGTAGGGTCATCTGGGAGGAGACCTGAAACGACATCATCGAGATCATCCAAGCGCCGCCGAAAATCACCAGTACCACCGCGAACACCGCGTAGCTGTGAATCCAGGCCATGATCAGCAGGCAAATGCCGATCAGCATGCTGGCGCAGAGCACGACTTGATCGCGGGTAAATCGCACCGTGGTGAACGGCACGATAAAAAACGCCGTAACAACGGCGCCGAAGCCGATGAAGCCCACCAGTGGGCCATAACTGCTGGCGGTGACCCCTAATTCTTGGCGTGCGAGAAACGGCAGCAGCGATTGCACGGCGCTTGCGAACAGGAAGTAAAAGAATCCGCGCACCAGTACGGCCTGGAAGCGCTTGGCCTTGCGGGCATAGCGCAGGCCGCTCATGAGCGTGTCGTAAAAGCCTTGGCGCTCTTTCTGGCGTAGCGTTGCGCGCGGAATGCGGAAAGCAACGACCACCATGAACACCAGGTACGAGAGCGAGTTGGCGACAAAGGCCAAGGCAACGCTGGTCGCTGCGATCAGGAAGCCCGCCAGCGCCGGGCCGATGGCGCGCGAGAGGTTCATGGAAATTGAGTTCAGCGTGACGGCCGAAATCACACGGTTGCGCGGTACGATATCTTGAAGTGTGGCCGACATGGCGGGCACCTGACACGTTCCGCCGGCGGCGACCGCAAAAATAAACGCAAGCAACACCCAGGGCGTGACCAACCCCAAGGCCGTCAACACTGCCAGAGCGGCGGTAATCAGCGTTTGCCACGCCATCACCGCCATTAAGAATTTGCGGCGGTCGAACATGTCGGCCAGAGCGCCTGCAACCAGGGCGAAGATCAGGCTGGGCAACGCTTGCGCGGTTTGCACCAAGCCCACCATGGCCGGCGAGTCCGAAATGTCTGTCATCAGCCAGGCCGCGCCCAGGTTCTGCATCCAGGACCCAACCAGCGACACAAGACCGGCCAGCCAGATCGCGCGAAACACCGGATGCTCGCCCAACACCGCCCACACTGGCACGGCATGCGCGGCGTGCGGCCCGGGCGTCTGCGGTGGTTGTGTGGTGGGCGGTGGCGCGATGTCTGACACTTCAACTCATTGCTGTCGGTGATGAGATTTGACTAACAAACGTGTGCGGGGCGGCGCAAGCCGGTGCAGCCGTTGGGGTTATAGACCGATCATGACCTGATTATGGCGTTTATGTATCGCTGGTGCCGATCTGGCGGTATTCCAGCGGCGGGGCGTTGTAGACCGTTTTGGGCTGCCATAGCAGCTTGAACAATCCGGGCACGAAGCTTTTCGCGGTTGGGCTGGGCGTAAGCTCGGCATACTGCAGAACGGCACCCTGGCTTTGGTCTTTCACAGCCGGGGAAACGGCCACATCGCCGTTGCCGCCCGCATCGCAAATGCCTTCGATAGACGTGAACGCGGGCCCGAAATACTCACCCGTTTCATCTTTCATGCCTTCCGCGTACTCGATGCCGATACGGATCGCGAGTGGCAAATCGGGGTTATCTCGCACATAAGCGAATGCATCTTGTTGAATCGCCATACCGGCGCTGGCGGCATCCGCCGCTGAATTGAAGATGCAAAGAATACCATCGCCGGTGTGCTTTACTTCCTGGCCGCGATGCTGCTTTACCGCATCTCTGACGATCGCGTTGTGCGCGCGCAGTAGGCGTTGCGCACCGCTGTTGCCAAGTTTGCGCGTCGCGTCGGTCGACCCAACCAGATCGGTCAGAAGCACGGCAAGCCGGCGCGCGGCATTGGGGCCGGCCCCAGCATTGCCATGTGGATTGCTCCAGTTCGACAGCACTTTCTCGATGGCGCAGTCAGGCGGGATCGGCTTATCGTCCAATGTGGCCACCATGGCCGCCCGTCCCGCATCCAAAACTGCGCGAAATCGCGTGCGGTTGCCCGCCGTAGGCAATCGTTCGGCAAATGCTTTGGCGGTCTCTAGGCTGGTGTTTTGCCCGGTCAGGACATTGGTGAGAATTGACGTCATCGTGTGTTCCGTCAGTTTCTCGCGCCTGGCCAGTTCTTGTGCGCCTCCGGCAATATAGAGATTAAAGCCATAGCGGTCGAAGGACTGCAGGTTCGTGGTTTGGGCCCCAAGTCTGGCAACAGCGTCGTTGGCGAACGATTGCAGAATCAGCACCTGCTGTGCGATCAACTCCTGAAGCTGTGACGACTGTCCGTGCGCGGCACCACCGGTGTTGTCGCCAAAATGGCCTGACCGCGATTCACCCTCAACAATGACCTCGCCGCGCGGGTGCGAAAATGCGCCCTTGCGCTGTTTGCGGATACGATTTGGATTGCTGGGCGGCGGCGGTCTGGGCGCTTCGCTTTCGTCAATGACGCTTAAGGCTTCGATGGCTTTGCGCTTGGCATCAGCCGGTTTGTTGCGCCACATCATCAGTTCGACCGGAACCATCACGCGGAACAGCACCATCATCGCGCCTGCGGTCAGCATCAGGAAGACCAGGAACGACAAGAAAAATCGTGCTGGCGATCCGGCCAGGGCGACGGCAGCCATCACGGCTCCGATGGCGCCAATAATGACGCCGTTGATCGCAACAGTCATGAAACTGCCGGCCATGCTGCCGCCGCTGTCGGGCGGTTTGAACGCCGTGCGGATTTCCGGGCTGCGGTAAATGACGCTGACATCCACATCTTCGCCGTCTTCGGGGACGTTCTCTTGCAGTAAAATCGTGGGGATGCGTCCATCCGTCCAATTTTTTTCGGCGCGCGCGCGCGCAAGCGCTTCCTCTTTCGGCTGATGGCGCCCCTTCAACGCCCATTGGCCAAAGCGGGCCTCGTAAATTTCGTAATGAGCAACGCGCATTGTTTAAAAAAGACAGCCCAGTTTTGGATGGTGCGCGTGCGCAGACCCGACGGCCGGCCCGCGTCCACAATTTGCTACATCTCAGCAGCCCATCGCGGTTGTTATATATTCAGCACATCTTGCCTAAAAGTGGCGCTGCCGTCACCATGACTTCTCAGTTTCTTCATACAATGCAGGCTCTTAAGGACGTCATGACTCGGCCAATCATCCCCTCAGGCTTTGCGCGACGCAAGCTACTGACCGCTGCGACCGCTATGGCGGTGGCGGGGCCTGATGCGCTGCTTTCTTCTCCCGCGCGGGCGCATGGGGCGGATGCACTCGCGTTTCGCGGGGCGGCGCTAGGGGAATACGGTGTGATCCGTGCGCAAGGCTTTGTGATCGTGAGCGCTGGATCGAGAGCCGGCCAGTGGCCTGTCACGGAAACAACACTGGTCTCCTGGACTGATTGTGACAGCGTATTGACTGAATACCGCCGTCGTCGGCTACAGGTACAGATTGCGGGCAAGATTCTGGAACAGACCCAAGACGAGACCGAAACCATCCATCGCGACTCAGCGCAAGATGTGCGCGTAAACGCGGCGGGCTACCGCACGCTTGTTCTTGCGAAGGCTATGTCGCCGCGGACTATGTTGTCAGAGGGCGACACTGATTTGGTTTGCGCTTCACCGGCAACCGCTACGCTTCCGGCCTATTTAAGTGCCCTGCGCGTCATACAGGATGGCGGTTTTGGCTCGGTCAAGCGTGTGTATGTGACCGAACGGGGATGCTGCAACGAAGCTTTTGGCTTCTCAGGCGCACAGTCGTTGCTGTGGCGAATGGCCGGGACGCTGACCCGATGGGCCAGCGATCCCGTAACCAATACACTCGCAGCTTAAGCGGTCTTGCCCTGCAGGGCGTTGGCGCGTTCGTTTGCCTTCGCCAACAGAATTTCCCAGTTGTTCAGCGATTGCAGATGGAAGAACACGGCGTGCAGGAAGCCTTTTTTCTTCCAGTCCAACACTGTCGCGTCGGGAAGCTCTTTGAACTTCTCTTCATTGATGGCGTTAAAGGTGCCTAACTTCGCTGTTTCGTTGGCGCTGATGGGCACATTCAATTCGCGTTCCTCGATCAGGTTCGCATCCAGAATGGCTTTAGAGAAATCGCGCGTATACAGATAGGCGTTGTGAAACTGCTCGCACATGTCGAGCTGCTGGCGCAGCATCTCGGTTTCCTTGCCGCCTTCAAACAAGGGGCGTGCGCCGGGGCTGTTGGTTTGAGCCGTTTCCTCGACACCCAGTTGCAGGCGTTCGTCGCCGTCGTTGCCCAACAGGATGAAGGGAAAGCGGCGGATGTAGGCCGGTACGTAGGAGAACGCATCCCACTCGCCTTTGTCGGAAACAAAAAGGTTCTCGTCGAGCTTCAAGCCCATGACGGCGGTGGGCACGGCCTGCTCACCCACAAAAATGATGGGGTAGTGGCGCGCGATCAAAACGAACTCGGGTGCGGTCAGGGGGGCGGTATTGGATGTCGCTGCAAAGGCGAAATCCATTTCAGCGCGGATTTTGAAGCTGGCGTGCGACGTCAACGACACCGGGACCGGACGCTCGTAAAACATGGGCGGACGCTGTTGCTCAGTGTTGCTCGGGGCGGCTTGGTCGGACACGGCGCAGTATTCCTTTTAAGATCGAATAAAGTTGGGGGGTGTTCCGCAGGCAGGCGCAGCAGAACCGGCGGCGGAGAATAGGGGCCTGGGGCGTAAAGGCAAGTGCTAACAACAGCGTAAAAGGCCGGAAAACGGCTGAAAACTGCGGATTTTCCGCTACGGGGCTAGGCGGTCGGTTGCCCGATATCGCTGTATTCCAGGCCGCTGCCGGACCGCATCCAGTTCACCTCAAAAACCGCGCGAACTTTGTCCAGTTCGGCAATCGTGACCTCGCCAAACGGGTTGAAGGCGTGGGCTGAGGATTTGCAGAACGACTTGACCACCTCGGCGGCCAGAATCTGACCGGCTTTCGCCATCGCGCACAACTGAGCCGTCATTTTCACGGTTGCCCCGAAGAAGTCGCCGTTCTCGTCGACGGCTTCACCGGCATTGATCGAGATACGCACGTTGGTGCTTAAGTGCGGCATCCGTTTGTTGTGGGCATCAAGCCGTTGCTGAATGGCCTGGGCCGCTAAGACCGCTTTGGCGGGGTCCGGGAAGGTCGCGATAATGCCGTCGCCCGTGTGCTTGACGTTTGTGCCCTTATTCTTGGCGATGGCCTCATTTACGGCTTCATCATGAGCCTTGATCACGCGTTGTGCGTGCAAGTTGCCCAAGCGTTCGGTCAGCGCGGCCGCATCGACAATATCGGTAAACAGAAATGTCACCACGCGCGGCACCGCACTTTTATCCGCTTGTTTCGCCCAGGTCTCAAACTTGCTCAGTACGCTGCTTGTGTCTGGCGCGCGGCCTTCAAGCTGCCGGTTCATTGCGCTTTGTCCATCCATGATGAGTGGGCGGTAAGCCTCGCGCCGGGCGTAGTCTTCGATGTTGGTGACAAAGGATTCAGCAAACATTTTGCTGGTGCCGACATTTGAGAGCGCGCGCACCATCAGGCCTAGCGCATCTTTGGCCGAAAGGAGGAACTTGCGTGCAATCGCGCTGCAGGCTCCGGCCACGTACAGCTGAAGCGCAAAGCGGCTGGCCGCATCCAATGCGCGAGCGGCTGACTTCATCGTTTCATTCAGCGATGCCGTGAACTTGTCCAACTCGGCAATGGCTTGTGCTTTAGCCTGCGCCAGCGTCTCTTCGGTGCGTTGTGCTTCGGTTTTGACGTCGGCCGTGAACAACGCCTGCGGCTCTGCGGTTTCAGGGGCAGTTTCATCCGCAGTCTCGGGGGCGGGGGCCGGTGTCTCCGCAAAAGGAGTTTCATCGGCACCCGATAAGCTGGGCGGCACTTCACTGACTTTGCGGGTGGGATCAAAAAGCGGCACGTACTCGTCAGGGTCGGTCACGAGGACGCCGCCCCACTTCTGATCAGGGGCGCGATATTTTTGTGCCGTGGCAAATTCGTTGGCGAGTTGCCACCAATTTTCCGGCAGCCGGCGCATGAGGAACAGCAACGTGATCAAAAAGCCCAGCAGGAAGGACATAACCAAAATCAGCTTGCTGAGTTCCGGGTCGGCAAAGGCGTTAGCGTGGGGAAGTTCCCGGATCACGACGCCCGCAATCAGGACCGCCACCACGGCCGTGCCGAGACTGTTGAGGAGGATCAGCAAAATCTGCATCGGCAGCGCGCGTTCGGCTTCTTGTTGCCGCAAGGCTTCACGGCGGCGCGCAATTTCGGCGCGCACGGTGCGCTTCTGACGCTCTTGAGCCAGCTTGTCTTGTGCCTGCTTTGCAGCGTCAGTCTCTGACGGCGCGGTGGTCGGTTTGGGCGCCGCGGATTTTTTAGGCGCGGGGTCTTTGGCTGCGGCTTTTTCGACCATGGTTCACGTCAACACGGCATACCCTTCTGGATGTCGCGCGCAGGATGACCTATTCCCAGGCGTGGTCAACGCTTTGATAAAAAAGACTTTTTAGCAGGCTCTTCCGGGCTGATTTTGTAACCACTGGTTATGCGAATATGACATTATTATAAACTATTACGTGTAATTGACTACCGCAAACCGGGCACGTTCATAGCGCGAGGCCTGTTATAGAACATTCATCGATTCGCCATGGTCTGTGATCGTATATACGTCTTGTCCGTTCAACTTTATCCGAGTTTTTCATGACCCTCGATCTCTATCCGCGCCGCCATTTTGTGCGTCACGCTGCCGCTTGGGCTGGCGTGATGCTGGCGAGCCTCGGACCCATCAAGAAGGTTCACGCTGCCCCGCTGACGTTCATCAATGATCCGTTTCAGTTGGGTGTGGCGTCCGGCGATCCGGTGGCCGATGGGTTCGTGATCTGGACGCGCATTGCACCTGATCCTTACGACATTCAGGCGCTGCCCAACGAGGCGCTGCTGGTGGGTTGGGAAGTCGCAGCGGATAACAAGTTCAGAAAAATCGTCGCGAAGGGGAATGCCTACGCGCGCCCTGAACTGGTGCACAGCGTTCACGTTGAAGTTCAGGGGTTAGATGCGGGCCGGGAATACTTCTACCGCTTTAACTGCGGCGGCGTGCAAAGCCCGGTGGGCCGTGCCCTGACGTTGCCAGCGCCTTATACGCCAGTGGATAAGCTGCGCATTGCAGTGGCCTCGTGCCAGCATTACGAGCAGGGTTATTTCAGCCCCTACCGCGACATGATCGCGCAAGACCCGCAACTGATTATGCACCTCGGCGACTACATCTATGATGTGTCGTGGGGCAAGACCATCCGGCATCATCCGATTGGTGATGCACGCACGTTGCACGATTACCGTCAGATCCACGCGGTCTACAAACTCGATGCCGACCTTCAGAAGGCGCATCTGCATTGCCCGTGGGTGTTTGTGTGGGACGACCACGAGGTCGATAACGACTACGCCAATCTCTTCAACGAAGACGACGCGCCGCCAGAGGTTTTTGCCAAGCGCCGCGCCGCCGCTTACCAGGCTTACTACGAGCACATGCCGCTGCGGGCCTTAGCCGCCCCTGATGCAAACATGAACATGATCATGTTCCAGCGCTTTGAGTACGGTAATTTGGCCGAGTTCAACCTGCTTGATTTGCGCCAATACCGCTCGAACCA
>JAEUKL010000325.1 GCA_016793005.1 Rhodospirillaceae bacterium
CACGATCACCACGCCGCATCCGTAGAACTGCGTCCACACCTGGCCAGCGTTGCCGTCGATGAGGCCGGCTTTACCTTCGCCGCCCACCGCTTGCACCGCAAAGACGCCTGTTAAGATCGCGCCGACGAAGCCGCCGACACCGTGCACGCCGAAGGCATCCAGGCTGTCGTCATAGCCGAACTTGTGCTTCAGCCACGTGGCCGCCCACCAGCAGATCACGCCGGCAACCAAGCCGATGATCAACGCACCCATGGGATCGACGAAACCCGCCGCCGGGGTGATGGCAACCAGACCCGCAACCGCGCCCGAGATAATGCCCAAGATGCTGGGTTTACCCTTCACGGCCCATTCCACGATCATCCACGACAGACCGGCAGCGGCCGTCGCAACTTGCGTGACCAGCATGGCCATACCAGCCAAGCCATTTGCGGCAACGGCAGAGCCCGCGTTGAAGCCGAACCAGCCGACCCACAGCAGCGAGGCGCCGGCCAAGCTGAGCGTGAGGTTATGCGGCGGGAACGGATCTTTGCCGTAGCCTGTGCGCTTGCCGAGAACCAGCGAGAGCACCAAGCCGGCTACACCGGCGTTGATGTGCACGACTGTACCACCGGCGAAGTCGAGCACGCCCGCGGTGCCGAGGAAGCCGCCGCCCCACACCCAGTGAGCGACCGGCACGTACACCAGCAGCGACCAGAACAGGGTGAACAGCAATACGGCTGAGAACTTGATGCGATCAACATAGGCGCCGGCGATCAAGGCCGGTGTGATAATCGCGAACGTCATCTGGAAGACGACGAACACAGTTTCGGGGATCGTGTAGGAAATCGCGCCGATATCGACACCTTTCAAGAAGGCCTTGCTGAGATCGCCGATGTAGGCGGCGGTGCCTTCAGCTCCGGCGGTGAACGCCAGGCTGTAGCCCGCGACCATCCAGACAATCGAAATCAGGCAGGTGATCGCAAAGGAATGCATCACCACCGAGAGCACGTTCATTTTGCGGACCATGCCGCCGTAGAACAGTGCGAGGCCGGGGATGGTCATCAGCAGCACTAAGGCCGTGGAGGTCAGCATCCAGGCTGTGTCGCCGCTGTTGAGCGTCGGCACGGCAGCGGCTGCGGCCGGTGCGGCTTCCGCGGCCGCTTCGGTGACCGTAGCTGCGGCTTCAGTGGCGGTTGTGGCAGCTTCTTGAGCAAAGGCTGTTGCGGCAGCGGCAAACGCCGTCACGCCGGAAATCGCTGCTGTAAGCGCGGACGAGCGGTAACTTAATCTGCTCGCCGGTACGGCATCCCCAGTTCTTTTCATGTCCGGTCCTCTCGTTAACGAATTTTGTCGCGACAAATATTGGGCGGGCCTCGTAACGGTCTTCGAACCCGCCGTAGCGTGAGGACTCTATTCAAGTTCCGTGCCGTTTTTCGGCAGGTCAAATAACCTTTATGAATCAATGGATTGATGAGTCGCTGACTCAAACTTAGGCGGTTTTTGCCCTGAAAATGGACACTAAAACCCTTCACTGCCTAAAAATAGTGCACCGCAGCAGAGCACGACTCGGACTGCTTAGAAATGAGTCACTTAGCGGGGGTATGAATCCGCCTTATGGCCCGAGCTTACCGATGATCGAGAGGATGTTCCCAGCGGTGTCGCGCATATGGGCGATGCCCCCGCCCCAGGCCTGCTTTTGCGGCGGGGCCATGAACTCAACACCCTTGCCGGCCAGGTCCATGTACAACGCGGCCAGGTCTTTGGTGACGAAACTGACGCCCAGGAAGCGCCCCACCAGTTCGCCATAGGCCGGGTGCGTTGGGGCCACGTATTCCACGGCCAATTGCGCGGCGCCGGTGTCGAAGATTGCAAACGGGCTGTTCTCGTCGCCCGTCACAACATTCAAGCCCACGGTCTCGGCATAGAACTTAAAGGCCGCACCAAAGTCGCCCACATACACCCGCACACTTTGCAGACGCAGCTTGGTCTCGTGGTGATGATGGTGGTGGTCATGATCGTGGTTGTGATCATGATCGTGTGTGTGGTCGTGCGGCATGGTTTTTTCGCTGGGCTCGGACTTTTTCAGAGAACAAATTGCTAGCACGGCCCGGAACGGCGCAGCAATGCTTTGTCATTGTTTTTCAAAGAAAAAATGACCCTAAAAGCGGTTCCATAACCGGGGCCTTTGCGCCTAAAATCAGGGCGTGTTTTGTTATACGGAGTTTCCATGGCGCTGCCCCCCGATCAGGTGTTTTACGTCTCGCCCGCCCAAATCAACGATTGGCGCGCCAAGAACGAAGCCGTCATTGTGGACGTCCGTGAAGACGACGAATGGCACGAGGCGCACATTCCCGGCGCAACCCTGATGCCGCTCTCAACCTTCGATCCGTCGAAGATCCCTGATCCGCAAGGAAAGCACTTGGTGTTTCATTGCCGTTCGGGCCGCCGCTGCGGTATGGCCGCCGAGAAAGCCGTGGCCGCAGGCTACAAAGGCGTCATCAAACGCATGGAAGGCGGCATCATTGCCTGGAACGCGGCAGGGTATGAACTGGAATGACAGCCGCAGCAGCTCCATCGGTTAATATGCCTTTACGCGACCCACTGATTGGGCACGAAGCCAACCGCGTGTTTCTGGCGGTCATCGACGACACTGCGGAATTAAGTGCCGCTATTCGCTACGTCTGCAATCGCGCACGCACCACCGGCGGCCGTGTCGCTTTGTTGTACGCGTATGAGATCGACAAGGACTTCCAGCAGTTCGCCGCCGTCGGGCAACTGATGGAACAAGAAGCCAAGCAAGCGGCAACAGAAACTTTGAAAACCCATGCGCTGATGATTCAGCAGAACATCGGCCGCGTGCCCGACATGTATGTGCGCAAAGGCAACAGCCGCGAAGAACTGTTCAAACTTGTCGCCGAACACCCCGAGA